>JBBRGK010000092.1:0-8917 GCA_038240805.1 Dehalococcoidia bacterium
GGCGGCGCGCCCGTAGCGGCGCGCCAGCTCGGTGCGGTCCAGGTCATCAAATGCCTGAGGTGATGGTCTACGGTACGCGATTAGTGAACTCCTGCGCGGCTTGTTCCGGCGGTGCGAACTGCACGATTCGTGTACCGCTCAGCAGATCGTGCAGGGCGAGCTTGCGGCGGGTGAGCGCCCAGCACGCCGGATCAACCAGAGCGGCAAGCACCAGCAGGCTCCCGGCGACCGCTGCTGCGATCGGTAAAGTTCCCTGCGCGGCAGCAGCGATAGCGGCGATCGCCGCGACGAAAGCGATGAATAGCAATGTCATACCTGTCGCTACGCCGATGAGGCGAACAAGACTGCGGCCAATGCCGGGGGGGTTACCTTGCAGATCGGCGACCGCAAGCGACATCGCGGCAAGGCCGGCAGTTTGCCCATGCCGCAGCCAGCAGATGAGGCTGTAGCCTGCCCAGACTGGAACCGAGGCGCTGCCCAACAGAATCGCGACGTAGATTGAAAGATCCGAAGGCTGCCGCAGTCCGGCATCGCTGCGCCATAGCAGCCAGACGAACGCCACCAGGCTAAACAGAATAGCGAGTCCAATCCCAACGAGGATGTCGAGGAGAAACGCAGCAAGTCGTGCCGGCAGCGTGGCCGGGGCCAGCCGGGTAACGGAGATCGACCACTCCCGCATCCTGTCCTCCGCCCGGGCACGGGCAGTATATCAGACGCCATCTGACAGGCTGTTCCGCCTCTGATCACGGCAACAGTTCGATCTCGCGGGCGTCAATGAGGTCGATTTCGAAGTGAGCCTCCGTCTGGTGGATCAGTTTGATCGTGAGGCTCGTCCGGTCGCGGGTCGTGAGCCCAAGCCGGTGCGCAACAATTTGCGTCGCGGAAAATGCCCGGCGTGTCGCCTCCAACATGGCGAGCGGGCGGGCGATTCGCTCTTCGAGCGCAACCTGGCTGATGGCCCCTGACCCCAATCGTTCGTACACGTCGATAAGCAGCCCGATCTGCGCGGCGCTGCCGCTGAAGAGCGGCAGGTTGAGGCCGGTGCTACGCAGGATCGCGTGCTCGGTCGTCAACGGATCAATCAACCCGGAAAGCTCGGCAAAAAATAGGTTCAGGAGGGGACGAGCCGTGAACTCTCCTACCACGTTCTGTAGGTCGGCATCGGGCGCATCGGCGGGCAGCCCGTAGAATCCCTGGACGTAGTGAACGTCTCCATTCATGATTAGCGGGCCGGCGAGCCCGTAGATCAGCTTCGCGTGAACGTTGCGGATGTCCGCAGAAATCCACAGCACGATGTCGGTTTGCAACGCCCGAAGACTTGCGCGCATCAGGCGGCCAGCGCTATCGGCGTCAGCGCCATCAATCACGCAGGTGCGTAGTCCCAGCGCGGCTGTCGTGGCAATCAGACCAGCGTCGGGTCCGCTCATCACGACAACGTCGTCGACCAGCGGCGGCTCGCCGCCAAGTTCTTCTACGAGGACGCGCGCGTGGGCTGGGAGAGCGTCGTGCTCTGGTCCGGCGATCAGGGCGACGCCGACTGTCAGGTGCCGTCGTTGCTTCTCCGCGATCAACTCCGCGAGGTTTGAGTAGTCACGGCAGTGCGTCGTGTGCTCGATGAACCAGTCGTTAACGATCTTGTCTACCGGCAACGGGCGCGGCTTGAAGATTACAGGGTTTACTGGAGTACGCGGTTTGACGATGAGAACTGCGGCTGTACTGTGTTCGAGAACTGCGCGCGGGACGTCGCCAAGGCCGGCAGTCTTGCCGCCGCTAACCCTGGCGCCGAGAACGACGAGGTCGTGCCTCAACGATTCCTCCTGCACGGCCTCGCTCGCCGAGTCGGCTGGAACACTCGATGTCCGGAGCCTCGGGTTGTCGGCCGACCGTGCGACCAGAGACTGGAACAGCCTTTGTTCCTGCTGCCGCTCGGCCGCCGAGGCGAACGGCACATCGACGTGCATCACGGTCACCGACGCGCCGCGGGCTCTGCCCAGGCGCTGCGCCACGTCGAGCGCCAGTTCCGCATGCGGACCCCCACGCGCGGACACCAGCACGCTGCGGAGAGCCTGGCCGGAGCCTGGCCGCGAGAATACCGTGTCACACGGTGGGGTTGAGAGCAGTTCGGCATACGGAGCGCGGGTGAGCAGATCGGCCATGGCGCCGGCGGGAAGTGGCACGATCAGGACACAGTGTTCGGTTTCCTCTCCCGCAGCGAGTTGTATGCCACGGGTCAGCGACTCGGCGGCTCGGATGGTCTCTTCATGCAGCGTGTCCTCGGGCACGAGTCGTGCCAGAGCCCGCAGCTGCCTCCGTGCTGCGCGGGCAGCTACGGTCGCAGCCGGAAGGTCTTCTCCATGAAGAACCGGCACAACAGCGAGCAGGACAACCCGGCCAGCCGGCCCGGCAAGGTCCGCCGCGAGCTGCACATGCGCGGCAGTGTCTCCATCTGGAAGCACGGGCAGAATGACGCGAAGGGGAGGAAGCGGTGGGGACGTCGGCATCTGAGTCTCCGCCCTGGCAGCGCTGAGAGAATGGTATCACAGGGCTCTGGTCGCCCCGAACGAGCAAACAACGGACTCGACACTCTTCAAAGCTCCGTGCCGTAGCACTATCCTTCGCGAAGGAGGTAGCAAGCGTGCCGAAACGGGAAAACCGAATTAGTTGGTACCGGAGCGTGATTGTCGCGCTCGTTGTCGTCGCGTGGTTCACATCGATTATCGCGTTCGGTCTGCTGGCCGGCGTGGTACAGCGAGGCAACAGATTCAGCATCGTCCACTGGGAGGTGACGCAGCTCACCGGGTTCGCCCTGAACCGGAGTGCAGGGCTCGTGTCCAATCGCATCGCGACGGACGCACAGATCTATCAGTATTTCGACCGGCTGCGGCAGACGCGGAGCATCCACCAGAGCCTTAGCCGCCAGGATGCGGGAGTGGATCAGGCTCAGCGGCAACGACAGTATGACGCGCTGTTGCATCAGGCGCAGGCGCTTCGGTTACCTGTCGAAGGCCGATACGAGATGGCGCTCGAAGCCGCGGTGCGCCGGATCGGCCTGGTCGAGGGAGTTCCACTCTTCACTGACATCACGCTCGTTTGGCCGCCGGTGGCTACGGGTTTCAGCGTACCGCCGCATATCTTGATCGTCTCGCCGCGCGACCGAATCGAGATCAGGGACACCCAACTGCTGCGCACAGATCTGTCCGATGCCGAAGCTTCGCGCGTTGAGACACAGACTGAGAGCAAGGGTGTTAGCGCTCTGGTCGACCAGATTGGCGGACTGGGCGCCTATCCCAGCATCGCTGACCAGGATGACTCCCCCTTAGGACTCATGCAAACCGTCGCGCACGAGTGGATGCACGAGTACCTCGTTTTTCACCCGCTGGGCGCCCGCTATGCGGCGAGCAATGACATGACCTTCATTAACGAGACGGTGGCGCAACTTGCCGGACGAGAGCTCGGCTCGCTGGCGTCTGACTTGCTCGGACTCTCGCTGCCAGCACCGGCGGCGCCAGCAAATGTACAGCCGCCCCAAACACCTGCACCGCTGCGGATCGATTTCAACCGGACCATGCACGACCTGCGGCTAGAAGTCGATCAACTGCTCAAGGAAGGCCAGATCGATGAAGCGGAGCGGCGGATGAACGCAACCCAGCGCCTCCTCTCAGCCAATGGGTACAACATTCGCCGGATAAATCAAGCCTACTTCGCTTTCTACGGTAGTTACGGCGACAACGCAGCGGCATCGAACCCTCTGGCGGCAAAGATAGACGCGTTACGGCGTGAGAACCCTTCATTGCGTAGTTTTATCCACAAGTTGCAGGATGTCTCGCAACCGTCTGACATCGATGGAATTTTGCAGCGTTCATCGCGGTAAGAGTCACCGGTCGGTTACGACGGCAGAGGTACACCCTCACTCACGAGATAAGCGACTCAATGCCCGCAGACCTGGTCTCGAATCGCAGTGGGCACCACAAGCCCCGGCGGGCATCGCAGCGGAGCCTGGGTGGCCGCAGCAGGTGGCGGCGCTGCGGCCGGGGCTGGCGGCGGCACGGTCTGCACCGGTGGCGCCGGTGCGACCGGCTGGGGTTGTGCCTGGGGTGGCGGCTGCAGGGGTGGCGGCGCCTGCGGAAGTGGAGCCGTCGCCAGGGGCGCAGGCAGGGATGGAGGCGGCGCTTCGGTCGGAGTTTCTGCGGCAGTAGTCGACGATGGCTGTGTGGGCAGCCCTGGCACAATGGGCGTCAGCAATGGTCGGGGAGACGGTGTCGCCCTCGGCGTGGTCAATGGTGCCTGCGTCTGGCTTACCGAGGTCGGAACGGTAGTTTGCGACGGACCGGGTGTACCAGTCAGCCGGCAGTCTTTGGCGCCGGCAATGAGCGGCGGGCCGCTTACCGGCTGGCCCTGCACGTAGATATCGGGCTGAATCCCGCAGCCGACGAGCCGGTTGCCGATCGCTGGCACACCTTTAACGATGCCCGCCGGCACCACGAAGTCTTTCTTTGGGATGTTGTATTTGTCCACGGCGAGTTGCATCACTTTTTTCCAGACAAAGAGCGAACTGGTGGCGCTGAGCACGTTCGGGTTCACGAACGAGCCATCGGAGTTTCCCACCCAGGCGCCTACGGTGATGTCCGGAATATAGCCAAAGTTCCAGGTCGCCCGGACGCCGGACAGCGTCTCACCCTGCTGCGTGCCGGTTTTCGCTGCAATCGGCCGGCCGTCCCTCAAATCGAACAGGTGCGGGCTGTAGATTAACTTTTTGGCCGCGTCGTCCTTGATGATATCGGTGATTTCGTACACATATGGGGCAGGCTCGACCTGGTCGCGTGTCGGTTCTGAAAACTGGTAGACGAGCTTGCCGTAACGGTCTTCGATTTTCAACACCGCGACCGGGTCGACCTTCCGGTAGCCGGGCTTCGGATCCTGCAGCTTGAGGCCGCGCATCTCGCCGTTGTTGGCGAGCGTGCTGTACATGTAGGTCATGTCGTAGAGCGTCACCTGGGATCCGCCTGTGGCGATCGAAGGCCCAAACTGGCTCGGGTCGGGCATCGTGTTGATACCCATCTTGTGGGCCGTCTCGATCACCCAGGGCACAGTGGAGAAGTCGGCAGCCTGCACGGCGGGCGAATTGAGCGAGCTGCCCAACGCCGTGCGCACCGGCTCAGGACCATTAAAGCTATTCGTTGGGCCGCTGGGGCAGAAGGGCTTCGTCTCAGGCGGATTTGGATAGCATTTCTCTCCGTCAAGGATGACGGTGCCGGGGCTCCAACCTTTCAGGAAGGTAGACAGGTACACGATCGGCTTCAGGGCTGAGCCTGGCTGGTACACCGCCAACGTGTTGTTGTTCTTGCCCTGGATGTCTTCCCGATAGTAGTCGCGGCTGCCAACCATGGCGAGGATCTGCCCGGTATTGTTGTCCAGCACCATGACAGCGCCATTGTGGCACTGGCAGTTTCCCTTCTTCGGGTCCTCGAGCGCAGCGATCTCCTGATCGGTGATCACGGTGGCCTGGTCGGTGAGCTGGGAGTCAAGTGTGGTCGTGATCCGCAGACCCATGTGATACAGGGCCTCGTCGCCGTCCTTGCAATCCGGGATCAGCTCTTTGCAATGCTGTTTGATGTAGTCAGTCATGAAGCTGACCCAGTGGGGTTGACTGATCGAAGTCGACTGTTCTTTAAGGTTGAGCGTTTCGGCCGCTGCCTGGTCCGCGTCCTCCTGGGTAGCCTGATCGTGCTGCACCATCAGCTTCAGCACCTGCGCCTGGCGTTCTTTCGCGCGGGTGTAATGGGCAATGGGGTCGTAGTCGCCGGGGGAGGCGGGGATGCCCGCCAGCAGCGAAGCCTCCGCCAGATCGAGGTCCGCCGCTTTCTTGCCGAAGTAGACTTTCGCGGCTGCACCGATGCCGTTGGCGCGGTTCGAATAGAAGATCGTGTTCAGATACCACTCGAGAATCTGGTCCTTGTTGTAGCGCTTCGTGACTTCGACCGCCAGCGCCGCCTCTCGCAGCTTGCGATCGACGGAGCGTTTTGCCGCCTCTTCCGGGGTCTCGAATAGCAGCTTGACCAACTGCTGGGTGATGCCCGAGCCGCCGGTGGTCTGCGTCGACGCCGTTGAACAGAGATGCAGGTTCTCGCAGGCCGCGCGGAGGAGACCCCGCTGGTTAACCCCATTATTGGTACGAAAGTCCGGGTCTTCGGTCGCGATTGTCGCTTTCACGACCCAGGGAGAGATCGCGTCGAGCGGCACTGGCTCCCGGAGACCGGTCTCCTTGTCTTCAAATTCATATAGCTGGTTGCCGCTGCGGTCGTACAGAATCGCCGGGCCCTGGTCCTGCTGCACTTTGTCAGCAGGGTTGGTCAGGGTCCGAGTGTAGTCGTTGTACTTCTGCAATGAGTAAGCGCCGGCTCCTGCTCCGGCTCCGAGCCCGAGCAGTAATAGCACTCCCAGCACAAGAAAAGGCCAGATCGGAAAATGTTTGCGCCGTTTCTGCAACGCCTCGCGTCGGCGTCTGTTTCGTCTGAACTGATCAACCGCACTCACCTGCTACCGCCTCCCCCGCATACCCCACCCTGACCGCCGTACCCATGAGTATCTGCCGAGTCGATGATGTCCACACCGGCCTTCTGGAGAATCAGCAGGTGCGACAGGCCGAATATTTGCAGCCACGAACTTTCCGCCGCGTAGAGCATCCGTCGCAGTGCGCGGCCTAAGCCGAGATTGCGCGCAGCAACGTTGTCAAAGCCTGGGTAGACATAACGATGAACCACCATGCGCAACGGCAGGCCGTCAATAATTTTCGCAAAGTCGCTTGTCAGATAGACGCGCGCATGTGGCACCAGTCGATCTCTCAAACGCCGGGGCAGGTAGTTCACGAGCGGAATGTTGCCAAAAATGTACCGCTTGCCCAGATATACACCATGCGTTTCGAAGGGGTAGAACCGGTTCGGCGCGTAGAAAATCGCGTGGCCACCGGGACCCAGCACCCGTGCAATCTCAGCCATCGTCGCTCCGTCGTCGGCCACATGCTCGATCACTTCGTTGAGGAACACGACGTCGAAGGAACCACTCGGGTACGGCAGATGCTCACCGACGGCGAGCATCAGGTTGGGCAACTCTTCAGCGCCTTTGCGCACACGATCGAAAGCAACGTCAATTCCGTAGACAGCATCGGAGAACTGGCGGAATCGCCGGACGTACATGCCCAATCCACAGCCAATGTCGAGGATCCGCTTTGCCTCCAACGGCACGTATTGCCGAACCAGAGCAAGTCGGCGGTCCTGGCCGAATCGCCAGACAAAGCTGGGGTTTCCCAGCGCGGCGCGTTCGTCAGCGAAGGAAGTAGGTGTAACCGACGGGGATGTTGAGATCATGCACGGTGGATCGTAACAAAGCGCGGATGCGGGTTCAATCAAGCTATATCGGGCGGATGCTATACTTGCCTTCGCCGCAGGTAGACCATACCAGCCGTGGGCGCTGCTGAGACTCCGACGCAACAATTCAGTGACGAGGCTGCACGTGTCGTTGACCACTGAGGAAGTCGAACACATCGCTCGCCTTGCCAGAGTGGGCGTGACCCCTGCGGACGTGGAACGATATCAGGCTCAACTGTCAGTAATTCTGGAAGCGTTTGAAGCGTTGCGATCACTGGATACCGAAGGCGTGCCGCCAACGGCGCATACACTGCCGCTTTTGAACGTCTTCCGGCCGGACGAATCGCGACCTTCATTTTCGGCTAAGGCGATGCTGGCAAACGCTCCGCAGACGGACAACGGATACATCCGTGTGCGCCGCGTGCTTGAGTAGGCAGTTAACCAGGAGCATCTTCCCTGGAATCGTATTACCTCACTATCCATGAAGCTGCCGAACGTCTTTTGCGACGGGAGCTTTCGGCGCGCGAGCTGACCGAGTCGGTGCTCCGGCGAGTTGCCGAGGTCGACAAGCGGATCGGCGCCTACCTGACCGTGGTCGGGGAACAGGCGCTGGCCTCCGCCGACGCCGCGGACGCCCGCCTCAAGGCAGGCGAGGGCGGCCCCCTTACGGGGATACCCGTCTGCCTGAAAGACGTGCTCTGTACCGAGGGGATACGTACCACGGCTGGCTCACGCATGCTCGAAAACTTCGTACCGCCATATGATGGCACGGTCGTGCAGAAGCTGAAGCACGCCGGTGCCATTACGATCGGCAAGGCGAACATGGACGAGTTCGCCATGGGTTCATCGACCGAGAACTCCGCCTTCTACCCGGTGCATAACCCCTGGGATCTGGAGCGTGTTCCCGGCGGTTCATCCGGTGGCTCGGCCGCCAGCGTCGCCGCCGGGGAGGCGCTGTTTGCACTCGGCTCCGACACCGGGGGAAGCATTCGGCAGCCTGCCTCGCTCTGCGGTGTCGTTGGCGTGAAGCCGACCTACGGGCGTGTGAGCCGCTTCGGCCTGATCGCATTCGCATCATCGCTTGACCAGATCGGCCCTTTTACACGAGACGTGCGCGACGCAGCTATGGTGATGAACGCCATCAGCGGACATGACCCGCGCGACTCGACCTCGGCTCCGCTAAAGGTGCCAGATTACGTGGCCGAGCTGACTGGTGACGTGCGCGGCCTGAGGGTGGGCGTACCGAAGGAGTATTTCGTCGCAGGCATGGAGCCGGGTGTACGGGATTGCGTGGAAACGGCGATTCTTCACCTTGAGGAACTCGGCGCGGTCGTGGATCGTGACGTGTCGCTGCCGAGCACCTCCTACGCGCTGGCGGTGTACTACATCATTGCCCCAAGCGAAGCATCTGCAAATCTTGCCCGCTACGACGGCGTCAAGTACGGCTTCTCGGACAGGCACGGTGCCTCAATGTGGGAGAACATGGAGCGGACTCGCCAGTTTGGCTTCGGAGACGAGGTAAAGCGACGGATCATGCTGGGCACCTACGCGCT
>JBBRGK010000093.1:0-8903 GCA_038240805.1 Dehalococcoidia bacterium
CTGACTCCACCGACGCCATCGTGCCACCCTGCGAAGGCGCTGGTTTGAGGTCCGCGCGGGCTCACGACTACGGCCTCCGGGCGCCTACCAGCTTCACCATAATCCAAAGCCTCTGCGCCTTTCACCTGGAACTCGGTTTAGAGACAAGATTGTAGAGTTTCCGGTCGGCGGTGATGAGACGGATGTTCAGGCGTTCGGCCAGCGCCAGGTACAATCCGTCATAGAAGGCACAGCCGTACCGAAACGCGACGGTGCGAGCGGAACGCAGTAGAGCATCATCTGTGATAGTGGGAATCGCAAGCCGGAGAAACTCCTCCATCGCCTGAATCGCGTCATCTTGAGTCAGTCGCGGCATCCGGAGCCGGCTTGCCACCATGAGGGCGTTGAAGACCTCGTAGTGAATATGCGTCGGCGCGACGAGTCCAAGTTCATCGGCGAGGTACGCCCGTAAGATTTCCCGCGCCAGACTGTTGTCTTCCTCATCCGCGAAATACCATTTGATTCCGACGGACGCATCGAGTACCAACTGGTCAGCGGTCGAGGTCATAGTCCTCCTCTTCCTGGGCACGGGCCATATGAAGCAGGTCAGCGGTGGTCAAAGGCGCAATCACCCGCTGGTGCCGGTGCGCCTGGATTTCATCAAAGAGTGCTAGTCGCTGGGCCAGCTCTTCCGGTGTGTGACGAGGAAAGAGGGCAGCCCAGTCGACCGGGGCCTCTCGATTGGCACGAAGGTCGTTCTCAAAACGCTTCGCCACTACCGGATCATCCATCCAGGATGCATGGCTTCGACGAGACGGCTGAGCGGGAGGTGGGGAGCCTGCAGCAGACTCCTTCTTCGGGGCAGGACGCACCACGGCAACCGTCTCAGTGCCTTGCTTGAGGGCGTGTGGCCTGCCGCTCCGACGCACGGCTTCCGCAAGCCGCTGTAACTCCGGTGCGTTGGAAATGTCGACAGGAACGTACTCTTGTGACATATCTGTTTATCCCCGTCGTTCGCGATGAGAATTAAAAGCGCCCCGCCTCAAGGAGCCGGGGCGCCGACAGCGGGACGCGCTATCCACTGCTTAAAGTATCGGGGCGCCGGGCACAAATATCAACGGCGGGTTCAACTATCCTCATCACTACGGCGCGCCAAATAGCGCGGCGAGCGGCGTGACGTGGGCGGTGTCGCAGGTGAACTGCAGGCAGCCGAGCCCGAACGCCTGCTGAATGGTTTGCAGCAGCGAATAGTGGTTGGCCGGGGTGGCGTCGTGCAGTCCGTGTGGCCCCTGGCTGGTGATCACGATCGCGGGCACATGGCCGCCGCCCGGTGAGGCGTCGCAGCAGCCCGGGTTGCCCGAGGCAAAGTCGTCCTCGTCCCAGACGATCACGATCGCGTTGTTGCCCGTCTGCCAGAACGGCGCGGCGGTGATCTCGTCCACCACGTTGCCCGCGTAGGCATCGGCCAGGGCGACCAGGCAGGCATCGTTGCAGTTACCACCGGAGGGCGACCGGCAGCCGCCAGCGCCATGCATGTCGTGGCAGAGATCGGGCACGATCAGGCCGAAGCTCGGTGCCTCACCGCCCTGAATGTCGGCGTCGAGCTGCGTGTCGGGCACCAGCCGGGCAAGCCGTGCGACGCTGTTCCGAACACGGCTGAAGTTGAGAAAGCCGTTGTGGCGGGAGACGTAGCGGCAATCGCTGTTGCTCGGGGCGCAGGTTCCGAGAAAGCCGGGCGATGGCAGCGACTGGAAGTAGCCCTTCCAGGCCAGGCCCGCCTCTTCAAGCTGGTCTACGACGCTGGGCCGGTCGATCGAGTGGGCGGTATAGGCGTCATCGTCGCGAATGCCAAACGTATCGCCGCCGAGCAGAGCGACATAGTTTGGCTCGCTGGGATGACCGACGCCGAAATACGCCGTAGCGAGGCCGAATTCCTGCGCCAGCCGGTTGAAGATCGGGGCCGAGCGGTTGCCGATCACCTGGCTGTAGCCGTGGTTCTCCTCAACGATCATGAAGATGTGGTCGTAGCGCGGCACGCCCGTTCCGGCGACCGCTGCGCCGGCTGTTCCTGCTGCCGTTGCGGCACCCCGAGCGGGCGGTGTCGCTGTGTCGAGCGGGCGCTCCCAGGCTGTCGGCGCAGGGGGTGAGCCGGAGCCGCCATTGCAGGCCGCGCCGAGGCCAAAAAGTGGCGCGACCAGGCCGGCAAGCAGTACGCGGCCGAGCGCGGACATCATCCCGGCGGCTCATCGGCGATCACACCGGCGGCGGTGAGCGCGTCCAACTCTTCGTCGGACATGCCGAGGATGCCGCCGAGAACCTCGCGATTGTGCTCGCCTAGGCCGGGGGCGGGCAGCCGGTATTGGGCGGGCGTAACGCTCAGGTGAGCGGGCAGACCGGGGTAGACGAAGGTGCCGGCGTCAACGTGGGGGATAGGCACGTACAGCTTTCGTGCCGCCAGGTGCTCGTTTTCGACAAGCTCCTTTGCGTCGAACACGGCGACTGCGGCGATCCCTGCCTGCTGCAGCACCCGCATCAGTTCCAGGTGATCCCAGCCTGCTGTCCAGGCGGCGAGCGCTGCATCAAGCTCGTCCGCGGCTGCGCGGCGCTCATCGAGCCGAAGCGAGGCGCGGCGTTGGTCGAACCCGGCGTGCCGGCATAGCGCCTGCCAGGTGCCGTCGTCCGTGATGCTGATGGCTATCCAGCGGTCCGTGCCAGCGCAGGGATAACAGCCCTGCGGCACGAAGAGCGGGTGCCTGTTGCCGGGACGCGGCGCGTCGGCGCCCCGAACCTGCGCCGCCAGCACCTCCTCGCCGATGAAGTCGATCATGCCTTCCACCTGCGCCAGTTCGATCGCCTGACCGTGATGGCCGGGGTCGGCGGCGCGGTCCCAGAGCGCGATCATGATCGCGGAGGCAGCGTGAAGGGCGGCCACCGGGTCGGCCCAGGCGACGCCCGACTTGTACGGCCCGCCGTCTGCGTAGCCCATCAGGCTGGAGAGCCCGGCCGCGGGCTCGAGCATCGTGCCCAGGGCGACCCAATCGCGGGCTGGACCTGTCCAGCCGAAGCCGGGCATGCCTATATAAATGATGCCGGGGTTGAGCGCCGAAAGGCGGCCGTAGCCAAGACCAAGCTGCGGCATCACCCGTGGGCTGTAGTTCTCAAGCACCACGTCCGCACCGACAACCAGCCGCTCGAAGATCTCTTTGCCCTCGGGCATGTCGAGCTGCAACGTGATCGCCCGCTTGTTGCGGTTGAATTTGTTGAACATCCCCTGGCGATTCCAGGGCCGCGCCCCCGCTTTCCCTTCCGGGTAGAGCCCTGTGCGCGAAGCGTAGGCTTCGCCAACCGCCTTGACACCGCGCGACCAGGTTGCCTCGACGCGGATCACATCGGCGCCGAGGTCACCGAGAATGCGGGCTGCAAGCGGCCCCGCCCAGATGCGTGACAGGTCGAGAATGCGTACGCCGTCGAGGGCCATCGGCTGCTCAGGCATCGCCGGCGCTCCTGCTGGTCTGACTCTCCTGCGGTGCGTTGAGATCGGTCAGGCCGGCAGTTGCGAGCGCCCTTTCGGTGCCGGCGCCGAGGCCGGGCGGTGGCGCCGGCTGCCACGCGTGCGCCGAGAGCCTGAACGGCGGACCGGGGTACCGCAGGGGTCTGCCGCCGACCGGGACCGTGTCCCAGAAGTCGCGGGCGGCGAGGTGCGGGTCATCGAGCAGCGCCAACATGCCCGGCACCGGGCCGACGGGCACACGCACCTCCTGGCTGATCCGCACGATCTCATCTGCGGTGTGCGCCATCAGCCAGGGCATGATCTCAGCGTCGAACTCGTCGGCGTGCTGCAGCCGATCAAGCCCGGTTTCGTAGCGCGGGTCGGCCAGCAGATGGGCGTAACCGATCACCGCCAGCAGGCGGGCCGTGGTCTCGTCGCTGGCGGCGCTCACTGCGACGTGGCCATCTTTGCAGGGGTAGATCGTGATCGGGTGAGCGGAGCTGTAGCGGTTGCCGATGCGATGTTCGATCGTGCCGGTGTGGGTGTACTTCACCGAGGTCCACTGGTGCAGGCTTGCCATCGCTTCCATGTGCGAGACATCGATCGCCTGGCCGCTGCCGCTCTGCTCGCGGTAGTACAACGCCGCCATTGTGGCGATGAAGCCGTACGTGCCGGCGGCGTACTCGGGCTGGCGGCCGGCGCCCTGGATCGGCTCGCGGTCCGGCTCACCGGTCACGAACATCTGCCCGCCCGCCGCGTAGTCGGTAAACGGCGTCGAGCGGTAGCCGCTATATGGCCCTGTCAGGCCGAAGGGCGAGATGCACAACCTCACCAGCCGGGGCAACGAATCGGGGACCGCCGCGTTCTGTGAGCGCTGCTGGCTCTGCCCTTCCTGCCCTTCTAATCTCATTGGGCGCAGCGGTTCAGGTGAGCTGCTTTCGATCAGGACATCGGCCGTCGCGAGCAGCCGCATGAGCAGGCCGCTGCCGGAGGTGCTTTTCAGATCCAGACAAACGCTGCGCTTGCCGGCGTGCAGATAGGCGAACAGCGTGCCGCAGCCAGAAAGCTTCTCGCCTTCGTCGCGCTGCGGGGAGTCGCCCGGCGGCTCGACCAGCAGCACCGTGGCGCCGTAGCCGGCGAATAGCTTGCCTGCGTAGCCGCCGCCAACCGAGCCGACAACCTCCACCACCACGAGATCCGAAAACGGTTTTGCGATCTGAGTGCTCATCAAGGCATGTTACCCCTTGCCGCGCAGGCGCGGGTCGAGAATGTCGCGCAGGGCATCGCCGAGGAGATTTAAGGCAAGGACCGTAACGAAAATGGCGATGCCGGGGAAAATAGAGAGCGTCGGCGCCCGCTGCGTCGCCCGCACCACCGCCTGCACCACCGGGTAGTCGCGAATGAAGATCGCATCAACGCCGTATCGCCCGAAGCCCGGCAGCGCGATTCTGCCTACGACTCATTCGCGAGGAGCCCCGCTAGAGCGTCTGGTTGGCGATCCCAAGGTGCTGAAGGGTGTACCGCTCCAGGGCGGCGCGGCGGTGCTCGGTTAGCACTTCGCAGACCCATCCCCAGTGCAGGGAGACCCAGTCGCCCGGCTCGGCGCTGTCCGCGAAACCCTTGCCGCCGACCTGGCGCAGCGCGGACTCGCATTGAGCCGGAGCGAGAGCCAGCTTGCCGTCACGAACCTCCAGCGGTTGCCGATCAACGATCAGCTCGCTGCCAGCGGCGCTGACAACCTGGCCCCAACTAATGCGGCAGTTGTCCATCGTGGCCAGGCTGTGCTCAAGGGCGCCGACGCGGCTGTGCACGTCGAAGACGTGGAAGCTGTGATGGGGATGCGCCCCCGCCGGTGCTTTGCCGGCCACCAGCTCCAGCATGCGCGGGCTGAGCTGCTTGCCGAACCGCTCGCGCAGGGCGTCGTACAGGCGCCGCACCTCAACCCCGTCGAGCAGCTCGTTGCCCAGCCAGTACGCCTCGACCACGCGGGCGTCGAACGGATCGGCGATGCCGTTGCTGCGGGCGATCAGCTGCAGGTAGGGCAGGGCGCCGGTGAACTGTTTCAGCAGTGGTGAGAGGCCGGGATCGATCGTCTCTTCGATCGCATAGGCCAACAGGTTGTCGCTCTCCGTGCCGCCGCAGTACTGCAACCTGTTGGGCATGAAGCCGTAGCGGATGAACATCAGCGGTCCGCGCAGGCGGGAGTCGATCGGCGCTGCAATCACGAGGCTTCTCCTTTGACCGATGGCACAAGCGAGGCCTCAGCCGGAGCGTCTGGCGGCTCCTCGAACAGTGAGTCGAACATCGCATCGAGGTCGGTGATCTCCTGCAGCAGTGTCTCGGCCTCCTCGCGGTCCATCCGCTGAAGCGCCTGGCCGGCGTAGACGAGCACGAACTCGCCGCGCCTGAGGTCTGGCAGCGCCTGGGTGAGCACCCAGGTTGGCCGGCCATCGATCAGCACCTGGGCCTTGCCTGCCTCGATGCGCAGCACTTCGCGCGGTATCGCCTGGCACACGTCAGCAGCCGCCCTTCATTGAACTACTCGAACTACTACCACTACTCGCCGAAGTACTCGTCTGTCGCTGGGAAGTTCCCGGAAGTTCCTCTGATCCGCCTGCGCTTGCCCGCGATTGCTGCTGCTGCCAGTTGACGACCAGCCGCTGCACCTCAGCGAGTGCCTGTTCGACCGCTGCCGCCACCGGCGGGTTGAGCCCAAGCTGCAGATCTTCGCAGTCCTGCGGCTCGCAGCCGAGGATGAACGTCTGCACCGGCAGCACGTTGAGCGCCTTTGCCATCACCAGCGCCCGCGACGGCTCGGCGTAGTGGAGGTCGGCGTAAAACTCGCGTTGTTCCTCCGCGCTCCAATCTCCGACTGCCGGAACTGCGGCGCTCAGCAGGCAGATCGTACCGGGAGGCTGATCACGCCGCATCGTATCGATCACGACGAGCGTATCGAAGCCGTCCAGCAGCCGCTGCACGAGGTGCAGGCCACCTGTGCCGACCTCGATGATTTCGACACCTTCCGGCCAGGAGCCGAGCTCCTGCAGCCGCTGCACTACAGCGACGCCGAAACCATCGTCACCGTGCAGCATGCTGCCGAAGCCAGCGATCAGCATTCCTCGCCCGGACTCCGCCGCTGCTGCCTCTCTTGCGGATGGCAGTCCGTCAATCATACCTGCACACCCAGCGCAAGCCTGATCACGCCGTCTACTTCCGAGACCGGGATGACTTCGAGCCGGCCGTCGCCGCCGTCCAGCCGTCTGCCGGTGCGGGCATCGAAGCGGCACTCATGCCAGGGGCAGAGGATCGTCGTGCCATCAAGGCGGCCGAGGTCGAGCGGCAGCATCGAGCCGGGGCAGCGGTTGCGAAAAGCATAGACCTCGCCGGAGACACGGCAGAGCAGCAGCCGCTGGGCGTCCAGGTCGAGGCCGCGCATTGCGCCTTCGTGCAGTTCAGCCGAGCCGAGCGCATCGACAAATAGGGGCGCCCGCATTGGCCCGGGCTTTTGCACGAGCGTCAGTGGAATGAAGCTCGACGACGGCGATTGCCATTTTGGCTGCGGCTTTGGCTCGAACACCGTCAGCGGAATCAGCGCCGGCGATCGTGTTTGTGAACCATCATCTGACAAAAGATCGGGGAGCAGATCGTAGAGCGAGAGCACCCTGTTCACGATCGGATCGCGCTGCAGCCGATGTAATCCAGGGTCGGCCTGCTGTGCCACCTGCAAGATGCGCGCCAGCGCCTCGCGGTGCAGCACGTCGATCTGCTGTAACAGCTCGGACACCGTTTCGCGGAGGTCCGCATCGGAATGCGCTTCGACCGCATCGAGCAGTGTCACAATGCGCTCGCTGACCAGATCGAGGGTTTCATCGGTCAGCGACCCATCCACGGTTGTCCCTTCGCCCAGCTGCGGCACCGTCATCTCGCGGCCCGGCAAGCCGCCGCAGCACCGGCGTGGCGATGGCAGTCGCAGCCGGGGCCGCAGGCGCCGTGTGCGGAGCGGGTCAGCCCGGCGAACTCATCGACGAACGTGCGTTTGCCTGTCTCCAGCCCCAGCTCGGTGAGCCGGTACGAGCTATCGCCATTCTCGGGCTCAACGTAGCCCTCACCGGTCATGCGCCACAGTTCGGCCGCGATCCGCTCTTCATTGGTGTCCAGCAGGTTGACCAGCGCCGCCGGCGAAAGCGCCTCGCCCAGGCCCTCGCCGTGCATCCAGTACATCGCCTGCAGGATCTCATCGCGCCAGAAAAGCTGCTCGGTGAGATCGCCGTTCCCTGTCGCGTTCATGCTCTGCTCTCGACTCCACCGGCGCTTGCGCCCACCTCAGCCCGCAGCGCCGCAATTGTCTCACGCAGACGCAACAGCGTGCCTTCCGTCAGGTCCGGCCCCCAGCTTTCGTCCTCCGGCTCGACCTCGATCACCGATACATGGTGCGGCAGGACACCGAAGTGCCCGCAGATAATCAGCAGGTTATCGACACCGATCACGCCGGTCAGCGCCTCGCCGATCCGCGCCTGCACTTCATCTTCGTGGTCTTCGCTCTTTGCCGATGTACCGGGCCAATCGTAGCGATACAGGCTGCCGGGTGTGCGGCCGCGAACGGCAGCGGCAACGAAGATCGCCCGCCCAAAACGCTCCGGGTTCTCCAAAAACCACTGGTAGACCGCGATCGGCCCATAGCTCAAGTCCTCGATCGCCACGTCCGGCGGCCATTCCAACTCCCCGGCAACATCGATCAGCGTTGGCCCGAAGGAGAGGTCTCGCAGGTTGCGGTAGCCGACACCGGCGATCAGGGTCTGCGTGGGTGCCGCTGCGCTCATCCGCCGACCCCCGAGGCGCCCTCATCCCCCAACCCCCTTCTCCCAATTCTGGGCGAAGGGGGCTCCGCCGCTGCGCGCTGACGG
This sequence comes from Dehalococcoidia bacterium, assembly GCA_038240805.1. Taxonomy (GTDB): domain Bacteria; phylum Chloroflexota; class Dehalococcoidia; order CAUJGQ01; family CAUJGQ01; genus JBBRGK01. The sequence continues at coordinate 8,374 of JBBRGK010000093.1, forward strand.
ACTGCTAAAGTATTCCGCGGCAGTGTCGCGCAAACGCCCGCCGCTGCAACCAACGCCGTGCAACGCACCCACAGATCGTCCTCTCGCCCAGGATTGGGAGAGGGGATGAGAGGAGTGAGCAACTGTCTTGTCCGGACCAGGGGCTACGGCTTTGAAAGGGGTCAAATAATGCTCCTTGGTGCTGCTGCCGGGGTCGTTTGCGTCGCTGACGGACGACGCTTAGGCCGCGGGCTGGCGGCTGGCATCCCAGCTCGTGTGCTCACGCATCAGGGCGTTGAGGATGGTCAGCAGCTTGTGCATGCAGGCCGTCAGCGCCAGCTTCTTCGTTTTGCCAGTGCCCAGCAGCCGTTGATAGAAGACGCGAATCGCCGGGTTGCACCGCGTCGCCACCAGGGCGGCCATGTAGAGTACGGCGCGCACCTGGGCACGCCCGCCCCAGACCATCCGCTTGCCGCGCATGCTGCCGCTGTCACGGTTGAACGGCGCCACGCCAACCAGCGCCGCGACCTGCTTGCCGCTGAGCTGGCCCA
>JBBRGK010000094.1:0-8862 GCA_038240805.1 Dehalococcoidia bacterium
CGGTGCGATCGTGCTTGCGGGACGGCAGGCCGGAGAATACGCCACTGGTGTCCTGGATGTGCTGGCGACATTTGCCAACCAGTCGGCGATCGCGATCCAGAAGGCGCGGCTGTTCCAACGGCTGGAGGAAGCAAACGCCCACAAGAGCGCCTTCGTCGCCAACATGTCCCACGAGCTACGAACACCGCTGAACGCGATCATCGGCTACTCCGAGATGCTGGCCGAAGAAGCTGAGGAAGAGGGCGCAGCCTCGTTCGTCGCCGACCTCGGCAAGATCAACAGTTCCGGCAAGCACCTGCTTTCCCTCATTAATAACATCCTCGATTTGAGCAAGATCGAAGCCGGCAGGATGGATCTCTACCTTGAGGACTTTGCAGTCCAGGACGTACTGACCGAAGTGGAGGCAGTCGCCCGGCCGCTGGTGGAGCAGAAGCGCAACCGGTTTGTGCTGAACGTGGACGGGGAGCCGGGCGCGATGCACGCCGACCTGACCAAAGTGAAGCAGTGCCTGCTGAACCTGCTCTCCAACGCCGCCAAGTTCACCGAGGCGGGCACAGTCAGGCTCGCCGTTGAACGGAGCAGCGAAGCGGACGGTGACTGGCTGACCTTCGCCGTCTCGGACACCGGCATCGGCATGAGCGAAGAGCAGCAGGGCAGGCTCTTCGAGGCGTTCTCGCAGGCGGAAGCGAGCACAAGTAGCAGGTACGGCGGCACGGGCCTGGGGCTGGCGCTCTCACGCAGCTTCGCGCAGCTCATGGGCGGCGAGATCACCGTGACCAGAGAGCCGGGCAAAGGCAGCACCTTCACATTGCGGCTGCCTGCTGCCGCCGCGACCGGGAGGATGAACGGTGACCGTTGAAGCGAACAAGTCTGTTATCCGCACTTACCTGGAGCTTGTGAACGCACGCGACACCGGCGGCATTGCGGCCCATTTCGCCGACACTGTGCTGGCGAACGGGCAGGAGTTCTCCCTGGCAGCGTACATTCATGCCAGTGACGCACTCCTGGACGCCTTCCCGGACCTGCAGATCAGCGTTGATGAGCTCCTTGCTGAAGGGGATGCCGTCGCGGCGCGTGCCACATGGAGCGGCACCCACCGCGGCGCCTTCCTCGGCATTGCGCCAACCGGAAAGCACGTCAGCTTCGCCGCGTGCGGCATGTGGCACCTGCGCGACGGCAGGATTACCGCCGTCTGGTTCCAGCGCGATCTGCCGGGTTTGCTGGGCCAACTCGGGGCGACGATTGCACCGCCCGCGCCGCCCTCCGGCTGAGGCAGTGAGGTCGCGGCGCTGCGACAGTTCGGAAGGATTCACAAACGAGCCAGCCTGCTGAACAACAACTCCAGGCGTGGTCGGGCTTAGTTGGCGACCGTCGGGTCTGTCGCATAGAGCAGGTCTTCCGGCGCCGGGCTGGCACTCGCCGCCTGGCCGCCGAGGTGGGCACGGTCGCGTGCGGAGAACATGCGCCCGCGCGCCGCCGTCAGCGGTGCAAAGTTCATCATGCCCACCGGTGACGGGACGTCGGCATAAATCGCCTCCATGCCGCCCTTCATGAAGTACGTCTCATGCCAGAAGCCGGTGCCACCCGAATCGCGCAGAAAGTTCTGCCACCAGCGGCGGTGCGGCTGCGAGCGCGTCCAAGCCTCGAGCGATGGGAAGTCACGCCAGTACTGGCGCATCCCGAGGTGCGGCGGGAACAGCGACAAGAGCAGATTCTCGTGCAGCAGCAGGCCATCCGGCTGCTCAGCCACCGATTGCTTGATCTGCGGCCCCAGCCCGAACAACGTCTTTAACCCGGTGAGCGCGTTGACCCGCATGCCGAGGTAGACGACCACCAGATCCGGATAGCTCGACAGATCGACCGTCTGCCGGTTGACCCGTTTGCTGGTAGCGGTGTTTGCCTTCAACTGCCTTGCTCCTCCAACGGGCTATGGTGCTGCCTGCGGCAGAGTATACACGCTGTGCTTCGGCAAGGCCCCACTGTGTCAGGTGCTCGCCGCGCTGGTACGACATCTCGGTCTCTGCACGCACTGCAAGCTCGGGTTCTTACCGTCCGCCAGCTTTGAGGTGCGTGCCAGCCCTGACTCATAAGTCTTCAATCGGTCGCAATTATTGTATGCTGCGGTGCATCGCGCCAGCGGGAACGCCCACGGAAGCCATCGCGGCACAGGTCACTGATGACGCCAGCCAGGTAATATGTGACTAAGTATTGTCCTCTCGGCCTACACTGAAGATGGGAAGACCGCGACATGCGACAAGCGACGCGTGAGCCGCGCACTCGTGCCGAGACGGAGCGCACAGCGATCGAGGCTCGGCTCCGAGGACGGGAGGTGCCAGGATAATGTTGTTCACAACCTACACCAGCAGGCGCCCGCATCTGCTCACGGCCTTGTTGCTGGGGGCTGCGGTCACGTTGCTCGTCATGGCTGCTCCGGCGAACGCAGCGCCGATGGAGCACGCCAGATCGTTGGCCGCCTGTGCCGCGCCGATCTCGGATGCGGATCTGCAGTCACTACAGATGGCTGCGGAGAATCGGCTCTTTGTCGTGCGCCAGCTGGCAGGCATCCTGCCGTCGGCGATCGTCAACTTTGAGCCCAACGCCCTCGCCGACCTGGTGATCGCCGATGACTACCAGCTCCTGGCTGACCTTGCGGCGGTCAACGACAACGTCTCGCCGGCAGAGTACGCCGCCAGCCTCAACGCCGCGATGGGCGACGCGCTCACCGCAGAAGCACACTTGTTCACCGACGCAATCGCATTGGGATCGGGCGACGAGCTGACCCTGCATTCCGCCATGCTGGAGCTTCAGGTAGCCCAGGGGGATCTGCAGCTCGCGCTGTCCCAGCAGGCGCAGCAGCTCAACACCGGGCCGATGCCGTGTTCGACGCCATTTGACGCCTGCGCCCTTGTTGCGCCGGCCGACGCGGCGGCCGTGCTGGGGGCGCCCGATCCGCGCGGTCTGCCACCGACCGAGGGCCTGCCGATGCCGCCGCCCGGCCTGGTGGAAGGCTCTGGCTGCACCTACCGCACCAACCTGCACCCGGCCCAGGGCGGCGCGCCGCCCGGCGTCCTCGGCGTGCTAATCGGCCGCTTCACGGATCCCGGCGCCGCTCACCTGGGCATGCAGCAGTTGCTGCAACTGATTGGCGCCGCTACGTCACCGATCACCGCGTCTGCGATTCCGGGTCTCGGGGATGAGGCGATCGGCGCAGCCGGGGCCTTTCCCGCTGAGCTTGGCGGCGGGCAGGGCGCGGCGCTGGCCGTTCGCAAAGGATCGGTTGTCTTCCTGCTCTCGGCAGGGGTATCTGGCGAGGCTGCGCCGGCAGACCTGGCCGCCAGGGTGCAGAAGCTCGGCGAAAAGGTATTGGCCAGACTGAATTGAGGGCTGTCGGGGCTACTCCATGACGCTCCCACGATCGTGCCGTCATGGCTGCCGGCCGTGTCCCGGGCCATGTTGCCGGAACCTTCGTTGAGCAGGTATTCTGCCACCAGCCCATCGGCGGGAGCGATGTCCGCTGCATAGAGCGCGGCGATCTCATCGCCACTGAGGGCGCGGTTCCAGACGCGAACCGCAGCCAGCCCGCCCTGGAAGTAGCTGCCGAAATCCCGCGTACCCATGCGCAGCGGCGCCGTACCGTGCTGCGGGGCAATGCTCAGGTCCCGGTATTGCTGGCAACTGCCATCGCCGGCCCCGCGGTACTGGTCGCACTTGCGGAAAACGCCGTTCTTGTAGATCGCCGTCCGCTCGGAATCTGCCACGCCGACCACGTGAATCCACTCTCCCGGTGTGACCTGGTCCTGGAAGTAGCTGCCGATGCCGAGTCCGCCTTCGGGGTTGAACAGGTAAAAGCTGATCCGATTGGCGCGGTGCTCGGTGTTATCGGCGCTGTACATGCGAAACACCCATTCCTGCTGTCCACGCTCGCCTTTGCCGAGCCAGTAGACATAGCCTGACCCTTCCCTGCTGGAGAAGGTGAGCAGGTCGGGTCGTAGCCAGGCCGAAACCGTCAGACTACCGGTTGTGCTGACGCTGAAGTCACCGCTGTCCGGTACCTCGACATAGCCGTTCGCATCGAACTGGAGCCAGGGCGGTGCCGGTGGCGACGCTACTGCACCGACTGTGGTCAACAGCGCGAAGATGAGGCCCGTTAATCCTGCGGTAAGCCGGTGGCTGAGCATCGCGCCCGGCCGTCGAGGAGCGTGTCGCGCTCCGAATGGTGGTTGCGGCGGTTGGCCCAGCAGGAGCGTCATCCGTCACCAGGGCGATACACGCTGGCCCTGCTCGTCCGGTTAGAGCACATGGCCGATAGCACCGTGTTCCGCTTCTATGCCGCCGGTCAATGCACTCGCAGTACAAAACAGGCCGCTCAGTCACCCGAGCGGCCTGTTCATTGTGCCGCGCACGCTGCACGGAGATGTCCCGTTCCGAACACGTACGGCGCGGTTCGCCTGCCCTGCTGGCTGCCTGCTACGGCGCTTCCACGCTGAGGGTGCCAACCATCCACGGGTGAACGGTGCAGTAGTAGAGATACTGTCCGGGCGCCAGGCTGGCGGTGTCCAGCGTGAAGGAGCCGCCCGGCCTGATCGTGGCGCTGTCCGCCGTTGCGGAGTCGAAGGCAAGACCAGAGTCGAGCACGCGTGCCGCCGGCGTGCCGCTCCAGGTGATCGAGGTGACCGTGTGGCCGTAGTTGTTGGTGGTCGGGTTGTCGAACTGGACCAGGTCGCCCTGGTGAACGTCGATGTGCTCGGGACCGAAGCCCCAGTAGCCTTCCTTCTCGATCCCGGCCGGGTTAAAGGTCACGTTGCTGTCGATGATCGTCACGCGCGCCATGTTCTTCTCGGTCTGCGCCCGTGCGACCTGCGTGGTATGAAAGCCTCCCTGCCAGCCGACCAGTGCGATCGCTCCCGCAAGGCCAATGCCCGCGAGCGCCCGAAGTCGGATACCCATTCGTCGAATCCCTCTCTCGCTGTTCTCGATGCCGCCTCTGTGACGGCTTTCGAAGGGATACGAACCGGGGGGGCAAACGGATGTATCCCCGGGCGAACGAAGTTGTTCCCGCTCCTGCCTGCTCGTTACGGCCAGGCACACAATGGTCCACGCCTCGGCCTGCCGGACTGCTATCGTGCCGCCAGAGTGCTATCGTGCCGCCAGACTACTATCGTACTGAGCGGCAGCCCGCCACACGGCACCGCAGCGTGCATATGAGCAATATATAAATGAAGGAGACGAGAAGATGACCGCAGCGACGCACGTCCCGGTTGAGACGCCACGCTAGTTGGCGCCGGCCCTCATTCCTCTTATCCTTTCTCCCCAAACGCCTACCGGGGGGTACTGGTCGCCCGACATGTGTGAAGGGGGGAGAAGAGGGACGTGGTGATGAGGGCGACCGCGAACCTTGCTGTCCGCCGTTTGACACGCTGCAATGCGGCGCTCATGATCCTCTCACCCGTCAAGCACCGTGCGATCGGGTGAAGCATGAGGGATAGCGGCGTGCCCGGTGAGCGTATACAGCGCCAGATCGACCGCCTGCTTGACGAAGCGGAGCAGGCGATCGCCAGCAGCGACTGGGATCTCGTGCGCGCCCGCTGCGACCAGGTGTTACGGCTGGCGCCAGACAACGTCGATGCGATCGCCTATCGGGCTGCGGCCACAAGAGAGCCGGACGCATCGACGCCCTTGCCGGAACAGGGATCCGCGCTGCCAGAACAGCGGCCACCGCTGCCCACCGCCTTTGTTCATGGCCGCTACCAGGTGCTGGGCCTCCTCGGCGAGGGCAGCGCGAAGCAGGTGTATCGCGCCCACGACACCTTGCTCGACCGTGACGTCGCGTTTGCCCTGATTCGCAGCGAAGGCCTTGATGCCGCCGGCCGCGAGCGGTTCCAGCGGGAAGCGCAGGCGCTGGGGAAGCTGGGCTCGCCGCACATGGCCGCAGTCTTCGATCTCGGTGAAGAGGATGGCCGCCCTTTTATCGTCTCTGAGTACCTCTCCGGCGGGGACCTGGAGCAGGTGATCACGGCGGCGACCGATCACCGTCTGCCGCTGCCCCGTGTGCTCGAACTTGCCCTCGGGATCACAAAAGGGCTGGCATTCGCCCACGAGCATGGCGTCGTTCACCGCGACCTCAAACCGGGCAACGTGTTGCTTGCCCCGGACGGCGCTCCGAAACTGGCCGACTTCGGCCTGGCGGTGGCACTGGACCAGTCGCGGCTCACCCGTGCGGGGATGATCGTCGGCACTGCTGCCTATCTCGCCCCCGAGCAGGCGATGGGCGGTGCAGTGACACCGCGCTCCGACCTCTACAGTCTCGGCTGCCTCCTCTATGAGCTGGTCTGCGGCCGGCCGCCCTATGTTGGCGACGATAGCGTGGCGATCATTGGCCAGCATCTGCACGCGAGCCCGGTCGCCCCCTCGTGGTCGCGGCCCGACGTGCCGGCCACGCTGGAGTCGCTGATTCTTCGCCTGCTGGAGAAAGACCCGGCGAAGCGGCCTGCCTCGGCACAGCAGGTGGCCGAAACGCTGAGCGGGATCAGCCCGAGCAGCAAACGCAGCACCAGTGAGTCGCGTCGTGCGGCAGGGCCGGGCAACGGGCCGAACCCCGTCTACGAGCGGACGTTTGTAGGCCGGGAGGAAGAGCTGCGCCAGCTCCAGGCGGCGTACGACGCGGCGCAGTCAGGACAGGGCGGACTGGTGATGGTGGTCGGCGAGCCGGGGATCGGCAAGACGACGCTGACAGAGCAGATCAGCACCTACGCTGCGCTCCGCGGCGGCCGCACCCTGACCGGCCACTGCTACGAGGACGGCTCGCTTTCTCTTCCGTACCTGCCGTTCGTGGAGGCGATGCGGACCTACGTGCTGGAGCGAGACCCCGCCGCGCTCAAGCGCGATCTGGGCAGTGGGGCGCCGGACGTGGCCCGCATTGTCAGCGAAGTGCGGGACCGCGTGCAGGTTGAGCCGGCGGAGAGCGGCGAGGCCGCGAGCGAGGACCGCTACCGCCTGCTCAGCGCCGTGACCACGTTCCTGCGCAACGCCGCCAGCGTGCAGCCGCTGGTGCTGGTGCTTGAAGACCTGCACGACGCCGACCGCGGCACGCTGGACCTGCTGACCTTCCTGGGGCGGCAGCTGACCGGCACGCGGCTGCTCGTGGTGGGAACCTATCGCGATGTCGAGGTGGACCGCACGCATCCGCTGTCGGCGACGCTGGCGGAGCTGCGGCGGGCAAGCAACTTCAGCCGGGTGCTCCTGCGCGGGCTGAGCGTGGACGAAGTGCAGCGCATGCTCTCTGCCATCGCCGGGCAGGACGTGCCCTTCGGTCTCGGCGAAGGGGTACACCGCCAGACCGAGGGCAACCCGCTGTTTGTGCAGGAGGTACTGCGCTACCTGGCCGAGGAGGGGCTGATCACCCGGCAAGGCGGGCGCTGGCAGCAGGCAGGGGAGCAACCGTTGCTCGCGAGCATCCCCGAGGGGCTGCGCGACGTGATCGGGCGGCGACTCTCGCGCCTCTCAGACGACTGCAACCGGCTGCTGACCGTGGCTGCGGTGACTGGGCGGGAGTTTGAGCTGGCGACGCTAGTCGGGGTGAGCGGCGCCGGTGAAGAGCGAGTGATTGACCTGCTGGAGGAAGCGGTGCGGGTAGCGGTGCTGCAGGAGCAGGCGCAGGTCGGCGCCCTGCGCTACCGTTTCGCCCACGCCTTCTTTCGGCAGACGCTGTACGAAGAGCTGTCCGCCGCCCGCCGGCTGCGGCTGCACCAGCAGACCGCCCGGGCACTGGAGCAGCAGTACGCGGGGCGGCTGTCGGAACATGCAGCGGAGCTCGCTGAGCACTTCACGCAGTCCACCGACAGCGCCGACCTGCAGCAGGCAGTGGCCTACTCGCGGATCGCCGCCGAGCGGGCGAGCTCGGTGTACGCGCACAGCGAGGCGCAGCGGCTGCTGGAGCAGGCGCTGGAGGTGCAGGAGGTACTGGACCCCGGCGATGGCGCGATGATCTGCGACCTGCTGATCGCGCTGTGCGGCACGCTAATCTACAGCAGTACTCCCCTGCGCGCGGCGGAGGAGATCGCGCCGCGGGCGTTCGCGCTCGCCGAGGCACTGGGGGATGACGAGCGGGCAGCGAGCATAGCGGCGATGGCATTGAACGCGATGGGCACGGTCGCTGCCGGTATCGCGTGGCTGCGGCCCGAGTGGCGCCTCTGGGCCGAGCGGCTGAGCGGGTACGCGAAAGAGGGTACGGCGCTGCGGGTCAGGGCCGACCTCGCGCTCGGCGGGGCCGCAGCCGGACAGGGGCGGAGCCTCGAGGCGTGGGAGCACGGTCAGCGGGCGCTGGCACAGGCGCGGGCACTGGGCGAGCCACAGCTGCTCTCGCTGACGGTCGGCAACCTGGTCAACCAGCAGGGAGATGTGCGCCACTATCCCGAGCGCCTGCGCCTGGTCGACGAGTTCATCGATCAGCCCGCAATCGCCGACGCTGCGACCCGTGCCGGTACCGGTGGGGGATCGCTGTTCTTGATCGGCGGCGCCTCACTCTGCTTCGACTTCGGGCAGCGGGAACGCTGGCAGGCGCTCTCACGCCGCAGCCTCGCCCTGCTGGAGCGCATCCACGCTCCCCGGCTGCAGGCGACCACCGTGCTGCAGGCCGCGCAACGAGCCTTCGTGGACGGTGATCTCGCCGGCGCCGTCGAGCAGGGAGACGAGTTCAGACGGCTGGCCGAGGCGGTGGGCGCGGCGGGCTGGGGGCAGTTGTTCGGCTTACATGTGCTCTGGCGTCCGCTGATGTACCTGGGGCGGTACGAGCAGGCACTGGAAGCAAGCCAGCTATTCACCTTCCTGCGGGCTGTGGTCTTGGCGCACACGGGGCGGCTGGAG
>JBBRGK010000095.1:0-8818 GCA_038240805.1 Dehalococcoidia bacterium
AAGAGTTTGTCTTTGAACAGGCGCAGATCGAGCATTGGCTGCTTAACGCGCAACTCGACGTACACCAGCGCAGCGAGGGCAGCAAGGCCGCTGATGCCGGTGATGACCACGCGTCCATTGGACCAGCCAGAGCTGCCCGCCTGCGACAGCGCGTAGACGACCAGCCCGAGCCCCGAGGCCGAGAGCAGGAAGCCGGGGATGTCGAGCCTGCCAGGGCGGTCAGAGCGGTACTCGCGTAGATAGAGGCCGGCGACGACCAGGCCGATGAGGCCGATCGGGATGTTAACGAGGAAGATCCAGCGCCAGGAGTGGAACTCGACAAGGTAGCCGCCGAGCACCGGACCGCTGGCCGGGGCGATAACGGCGGGAATGGTCAGGATCGAGGAGGCACGTGCCCGTTCGTTCTGCGGAAAAGCACGGAACAGCATCGCGGTGCCGACCGGAGTGAGCATGCCACCGCCGATGCCCTGCAGCACGCGGAAGGCGATCAGGCTCTCGATGTTCCAGGCGAGCCCGCAGAGGAGCGAGAAGGTCGTGAACGCCATCAGCGCGAACATGAAGGTGCGCTTGGTGCCAAAGCGGTCGCCGGCCCAGCCGCTGACCGGGATGAACACAGCCAGGCTGAGCAGGTAGCCGGTGATCACCCACTCAATGGACGATGCCGGTGCATGAAAGTCTTTGGCAAAAGTGGGCAAGGCGACGTTGGTGATCGTCATGTCCAGCAGGTCCATGAACAGACCAAAGACGAAGACGATCGCGACGATGTACTTGTACTCGAGACGTCTCATGACCGGGTAGCTCCTTTGCGGCGTTCGTCGCCTCTCATCTCTGGCCGGACTGCTCTGGACGGGGGACCTGGTATGTCCGCCGTCCAGAGCGACTGACGCCAGGGGCTGGAATCTCTCTCCGAAGCGTGGGCCGTGATCAAGGTTTGTGCGATTTCGGTATCGGGCCGGTCGAGTTCCCATGTGTCAGCCCGTGCGCGATCACCGTCGCGGTGGCGCGGGCAACCTCCCGGATGCGGCCGCGGTCCATCTGGATCACAACCTGGTCCATAAAGCCGTAGGAAAACGCGAGCCCGGTCAGCATCTCTGCCGCTACATCTATATCGACCGCGGCAGCGATGCGGCCGTTGGCCTGATGCAGCGCGAGCCTGGCAGCGATCAGGCGGGAGCGTTCGTGGTGCAGGCGGGCTGTGATCGTGCGACCGACTTCGGCGTCAATCGCTGCCCGCGAGACGGAGACGCGCATGAAGCACTGCTTCTCCCACATCATGTCGAGCGCCCAGAGCAGCATCTGCTCGATCTCGTCGTGCAGGGAGTCGCGGTCGGGCAGACTGGTGCGAAAGCTCCGTTCGAGGTTCTCGACCTGGCTTTCGAGAATGGCGATCAGCAGCCCCTGTTTGCCGCCAAAGTAGCGATGGATGAGCCCCTCGGCGCAGCCCGAGCGTTCGGCCACCGCGCGGGTAGTGGCAGCGTCGTAGCCATGTTCGGCAAAGACGGTGGTGGCGCCCTCGATCAGCGCCTGCCGGCGGCGCGTACGGTCGTGCTTGCCGCGTTCGGCATGCTCGCCGGGTTCAATCTGGAGGCTCTGCTCTGGCTGCAACGCAGCTGTGGGCTCAATCTGTTCTGCCGGCAACGAGGTCATGGGGGATACCTGCTTCTGCGTGGGATGTCTGTACATTTTATGCAGTGACCGTAGAATTTGTAAAGTGCGTGCGCACGCACTTTTGTCAAGCAGCCATAATCTTGACGCCCCAAAGGCAGCGCGGGATACTGGTAGGGCAGGACCGCAGCAGACAGGCCGAAGTAGCTCAGTGGTAGAGCAGCTCATTCGTAATGAGCGGGTCGGGGGTTCGAGTCCCTTCTTCGGCTCCAATGTTCAGGCACGAAACCCGGCCCAGGAGCCGAGTTTTCCCGCTGCCCGCTCAGATCCGGGCGTCGTGCTTACTGTGGGAGTCCGATCGGTGGTCTGCCGTCCCGATTGAGTCCGGCAAAGGCGCGGCTGCGGGCCATGTAGAGTCGGAACGCCGCGCCTCCTCTCCGGACGCTCAATTTGCAACCTCACGTGCGTGCTCGGCGAGGTGCCCGATGATCATCGGCACGCCGGTGGTCAGCGGCAGCCGGTCGCCGCGAAACGGCATCAACTGCGATCGCTGCTCAGGGGAGAGGCTTTCCAACAGGACAATGAACTCGGCGCGATGGGCCTGCAATTCGGCCACGAGCTCATCGATGCTTCGGTCGCGGCGCTGCTCGACCTGTGCCCGGTTCCAGACGTCGACATCGGCCTGCTCGGAGAGCGCATCACGATCGGCCTGGCTGCCAATCCCGGCGCCAACCCGCACCCGCGTTATCTGGCGGAGGTCATTGGTGGCCATGTGTGCGAGCAGTTGGCGGCGGGTCCAACCGGCTTCTGCGCCGGGCGTGACCTCGTCCCAACGGCCGGCAGGGACGCTCCTGATCTGCGCTTCGACCTGCGTCGCAGACTCGCGCAGCTCTGAAATCAGGCCGGCAAACGTCTGGTCATCCATGCTGCTCTCCTCTTGTCTCTTCCTTTAATGTCGCGTCCGTGAAACTGTGGTCCACGATACACACGCGTCGGGCGGCCCGAAAGCGATTATCGCGCACTTCGCTCGGCCCGCAGGTAGCCTGGCAGCGTTAGGCCTGGTGCCGGTGCGGCTCGACGGTGCCGCTGACCTCTGAGGCAACGTCCTCACCCTTGACCCGCACGACGAAACGGGCCGGCGGCATGTCGGAGCGGTGATGATGCCCGTGCTCGATCGCATGCCGCACCACCTGCGCCAGCCGCTCGGGTGACTCCGGCTGGTGGGGAGTGTCCAGCCATTCAACGGTCAGGTAGTAGACCTGGTGCTGCGGCCACGGCGAGGCTGGCTGTTCTGCTTCGGGAGCGGGCTCGTCCATCCTGGCTGTCTCCCCGGCGCGGAGCTGCGCCTGTCTGACGGTAGTGCGGCTCACATTGGCGCAAGTGGTCCGTGTGCCGCGGCACGCAAGTATCGCTGCTATTGTAGCGTTTCAATCTGCAAAATTGTTTCGCTCACGCTAACCTTTCGTTGCCGCTGCGGTCAGACGGCGAACGAAAAGGAATGCCATGGGCGGCGAGTCGTTCGACCGGTTCAGCCGGCAACCGCTGTAATCGCTGACCGCGCTGAGAGATCCTGATCGTGTCGCACGTTTAATCTCTTCGCCATGGCTGGTACGCTTTCCGCTGTACGGCGGGGTGCAATAACTTTGCCCGTTGTCACGGTCGGCAGGTATACTCGGCGCGGACAGGGCATGCTCGAACGCTTGTTGCCGCTACTTGCCGTTCCCGGCTTCTGGCAGTGACCGCTGGCTCTTGAGGTGTTGCCGCCTGTTCTGGCGGGCTAATAAAAGGGGCAGAACTATGGATACCGCCATCCTTATCGCCCGGCTGCTGCTCGCGGCCGTGTTCGTGGTTTCCGGCGTGGCCAAGCTGATGGACCGGCCCGGCTCACGCAAGGCGGTCGTTGAGTTCGGCGTGCCAGATTCCCTCGCCGGTCCCCTCGCCGCGCTGCTGCCATGGGGAGAGCTGGCCATCGCCGCATCCCTGATTCCGTCCTCATCGGCCTGGTGGGGCGCACTCGCCGGCGGCGCTCTGCTACTGCTGTTCATCACCGCCATCGCAGTCAACCTCGCTCGCGGCCGGGCGCCGGACTGTCACTGCTTCGGTCAGCTCGCCAACGAGGCGATCGGCTGGTCCACGATCGCCCGCAACGCCGCCCTGGTTGCCGTCGCCGGCTTCGCCCTGAGCCGCGGCCCCGGCCACCACGCCATAAGCGCGATCGGCTGGTTCGGCGATCTCGCTGGCGCTGAGCGCATCAGCCTCGTCATCGGCCTGGCCGCGCTCGTTCTTGTCGGCGGCGCCCTCTGGCTGCTGCTGCAGATCATCTCGCAGAACGGCCGCCTGCTCGCCCGCCTCGACGAGCTTGAGCAGCGGCTGGCGGCGGCGCCCGGCGTCGCCGCTGCTCCGGAGTTGCCGAAGCCTGCTGCCCCTGCGGCGGGGCTACCGATGGGTACCCTCGCCCCTTCCTTCGCCCTGAGCGGACTGTTCGGTGAGACGCTGACCCTCGATGCGCTCCGGGCAGCCGGCAAACCGGTGCTCCTGAACTTCATGGACCCTGGCTGCGGCCCCTGCACCGCCCTTTTGCCCGATGTCGCCCGCTGGCAGCAGGAACTGGCGCCGCGCCTGACGATCGCTCTGCTCAGCCGCGGCACGATTGAAGAGAACCGTGGCAAGACCGACGCGCATGGGCTGACGCATGTGTTGTTGCAGGCAGACCGCGAGGTCTCGGACGCCTATAAGTCGTACGGCACTCCGGGAGCGGTGCTTGTGTTGCCCAATGGCACGATCGGCAGCCCGGTTGCGGCCGGCGCCGAGCAGATCCGGGCCCTGGTCGCGCGCCATTCGGGGACGGTCGCTGCCGACCCTGCTCTGCCCGTGCTGACACAGCCGCTTGCGCACGCGAACGGCGGCACGCCCTGTCCAAACTGTGGCAAGGTCCACGATCAGGCCCCGGCCGCCGCGCCACAGACCGATCTCTCCAGCGTCGGCAAGGCGGCGCCCGCGCTGGTGCTGCCCGACCTTGCCGGCAAGAGCGTTGACCTCGCTGACTATCGCGGCCGAGAGACGCTGCTGCTGTTCTGGAATCCCGGCTGCGGCTTCTGCCAGAAGATGCTGCCCGACCTCATAGCGTGGGAGGCCGACCGCCCCGAGCGCGCTCCTGCGCTGCTCATCGTCTCCACCGGCACGAGCGAAGCGAACGCCGCCCAGGGGCTGCTCTCCACAGTGCTGCTGGACGATGGCTTCAACGCAGGCCGCGGTTTTGGCGCCGGCGGTACGCCGTCGGCTGTGCTGGTCGATGCGGCCGGCATGGTCGCGTCGGGAGTCGGTGTCGGGGCGCAGGCAGTGCTCGCGCTTGCCCGTGGCGAAGGCCGCCCCGCGCTGCCGCCGAGCGCCTGAGCGAGGTTAGCCTGAAGGCGACTTCGTCGCATCGGCGTGGCCGGCCCTCATTCCTCTTATCCGTAAGCGCCCTCATCCCCCAACCCCCTTCTCCCAATTATGGGCGAAGGGGGCTCCGCCGCTGCAACCAAGCCCGTGCAACGCGCAAAAGGATCGTCCTCTCGCCCAGAATTGGGAGAGAGGATGAGAGGAGCGAGGGCCGGCCCACCTTGCCGCCGAGCGCTTGAGCGAGGTTAGCCTGCCTGCTTCTTCGCCGCCTTTTTCGGCGCCTTTGGCTTCTTCTCAGGCAGCGCGCAGGCGTTGGCGAAGGCTTTGGCTACCCACGATTCGAGCTTTTCCGTATCGTTGAGCACCGCTTCCGGCACCGCGGCAAAGCCGCGCATCGGCCGGCCGGGCATCGGCTCGAATGGCGTGGCTCCCTCGCGTTCGGCGAACTCCTTGAGGTCTGCTTCGCTGAGCCGCAGGATCATGTATTCCTTGTGCGTGCCGGCGAACATGTGCCCGCGCACGATCGCGGTTGGATAGCCCATCATCTGCTTGCGTACGACAGCGCCGTCCACAGGCAGCACGGCCTGGAATCGCTCGATTAGCGCCGGCGGTGACCTGGTCCATTCCATGACGTACGGCTCCTGGTCTGTGACTCTGGCTGCGATCGACTGCCTGGTACGGCCCTGCGGTCCGAAACGCGCGAACTGGAGAGCCTGCGATCAGGAGAGCCTGCGATCAGGAGATTAGCCGCTCGTAGATCTTCTGCTGCTTGGCCGGCGTCTCTGCCTGGACATCGACCGAATGCAGGTCGATCCCGGCCTCCTGCTGGGCGGCGAGCCGTTCGCGGGCGGCGTCGATCGAGTCGGTGACGAAGCCGACTGCCTGCTGCAGTTCCTCGCCCACGGCTGCTCCGCCTGCTGCAGAGCCATCTTTGTCAAAGGCCGCCTTGATCGCGGCTGCATCTTCGCCGTAGCCGAGACGCGAGACGTGCTCATAGTAGAAGGTGCCCATGCGCGAGACATAGAAGGCGAAACCGCCGGCCACGCCCTGCTTCGCGCGTTCGACCCGGTCGCTGGTCGTGATGTGAATCGTGCCCGGCGCCCGCACCGTCAGGCTGCTCGGGTCACGGCCGGCCTTCTCGGCGGCGGCGCGAAACGCCTTCACCTCTTTGGCGATATCCTGCAGCGGCGTCCAGATCGGCAGCCATCCGTCCGCGATCTGAGCCGTCTGCTCAACGCTTTTCGGCGTCAACGAGGCGACGTAGATCGGGATGTGCTTGCGCAGCACATCGAAGCGCAGAGTGAAGCCACGTTCGAGCCGGTAGATCTTGCCGCGGTGCATCAGCTTCTCACCGCTCATCAGCGTATTGATGATCTCGACGTACTCTTTCATGCGTGCCAGCGGCAGCTTGAAAGGGATGCCGTGGAAGTGCTCGATCACGTTGGCGCCGCTGGTGCCGAGACCGATGATCATGCGACCGTTGGAGAGCAGGTCGAGCGTGCCGAACGTCTGTGCCATCAGCGCCGGTGTGCGCGAGAAGATGTTCAGAATGCCGGAGCCGATCTGGATGTTCTTCGTGCGCTCGACCAGTTGAGTCATCATCGGCACGGCATCCTGCCCCCACGCCTCTGCCACCCAGATCGAATGCACGCCCGCGTCGTCGGCGGCGCGCACAAAGTTGAAGGTCTGCTCGGCGTCGCGGTTGCCGGTCCAGTTCACGTTCGTCGCCAGCTTGAGCGCCATTGGATTTCCTCCCAGATTAGCCGGGTACTCACATACCCACCGTGCGTTTTATTTTCCTAGTTATTCGATCGCTTGGTATCACGCCGCAGCCAGGGACTGCAAGGGGAACGGGGCGCCCGGTATTGCGCCGCAGGGAACTGCAAGGGGAACGCCCGCCGAGTCCCGCCGTGCTATCATGCGGCGACGCCTGACACGGCGTACGGTGCTCGGTACTTTACTCGGTACTTCATATGAAGAGGGAATCGGAACCGCCATGACAACAACCAGCCGGACGCATCATCTGAGTTCGGAGAACGTGCATCACTTCTGGGACAACAGCTGGCCGGCGCTGATCGAGATCGACCCCGGCGACACGGTGGTGTTCGAAACCCGCGACTCTTCCGACGGCCGCAACAAGCCGCCAGCAACGATCGCCGTGTTCAACACTCCCCGACCCGCCGGCCACCCGCTCACCGGCCCGGTCTACGTCCGCGGCGCCGAGCCGGGCGATACGCTGGTGGTCGAGGTGCTCAACCTGGTCACCGGTTCATGGGGCTACACCAGCTTCAGGCAGGGCGCCGGTCTGCTGAGCGAAGAGTTCGCCGGACCGTACCTGCATCACTGGGATCTGACCCAGGACCCGGTGCCCTATCTCTCCGGGGCGCGCGTTCCCGTGCATATTCCCAAAGAGCCGTTCCTGGGCGTGATGGGCGTCGCTCCGGCGGAGCCGGGCCGGATCAGCACGATGCCGCCCCGGCGGAACGCGGGCAACATCGACATCAAGCAGCTAACCGCCGGCTCGAAGCTCTTCATTCCCGTGCTAGCGCATGGCGCGCTCTTCTCCTGCGGCGATGGCCATGCCGCTCAGGGCGACGGCGAGGTCTGTGTGACGGCGATCGAGTGCGACATGACCGCGACGCTGCGTTTCCAACTGCAGAAAGGCCGCGAGCTGCCCGAATGCCAGTTCCAGACCGGTGGGCCTCTCTCTCCGCGCACGAACACCGCCGCCTACTACGGCACCACCGGCCACGGCCCCGAGCTGTTGGAGGCGTCCAGGCAGGCGATCAGGCATATGATCGACCACCTTTGCAGCGAGTACGGCTTCAGTCGCGACGAAGCCTATCTACTTTGCTCGGTGACGGTGGACCTCAAGATCAGCGAAGTCGTCGACGCGCCGAACTGGATCGTCTCGGCCTGCCTGCCGCTGAGCATTTTTGGGTAGTAAGGGTCCGCCACTCATGGCGGCAGGCACCGCGGTTGCCGGGAGGCGCTCGATTCCGGCCTGTTCAGCAGGCAACAATACGCTGGGGAGACGTCGCGGGAATCGCGGCCCGCAAGCGTTCAGGCAGGCCCGCTCGCGAAAATACGATGGTGAGGGATGACAATGGCTGAGGCTGAGCAGACGGCGCTGCCGCAGGCACTCTGGGATGATCTGAAGATCGCGACGACCGCGACCCTGAGCACCGTGCTCATTCGGCGAGGCTTACGTTCGACAATGATGACGGGCGTCTTCCCGTTGCGGGCAGGAGCAAAGCTCGCTGGCGAGGCGATGACGCTGCGGTTCGTGCCGGCGCGTGAGGACTGCCTCGACCCCGGCATGCTGGCGAACCCGCAGTATCCGCAGCGCAACGCGGTCGAGAACATTCCCGCCGGCAAAGTGCTTGTGGTCGATGCCCGCGGCGACGTGAGCGCCGGCATCCTCGGCGACATTCTCGTGACGCGCATGAAGGTCCGCGGGGCAAAAGGCCTCGTCACCGACGGCGCTCTGCGAGACGCCGGCAGCATTCGCGGGCTGGACTGGCCGGTGTTCGCAGCAGGGGCCCACCCGGCGCAGCACACCGACCGGCACTTTGCCGCCGGCATCAACGAGGTGATCGGCTGTGGCGGTGTGATGGTGCAGCCGGGCGATGTGGTCGTCGGCGACGATGACGGAGTGGTCGTGCTGCCGCGCTCCCTGGCGGCAGAGATCGCCCGCGCCGCCCGTGAGCAGGACGAGCTGGAGACGTTCGTGCAGCAAAAGATCGCCGCCGGCGCCTCGATCGTCGGCGTCTACCCGCCCAACGAGGCCACCCGCGCCGAGTTCGAGGCATGGACGAAGAGGCGGAAGACG
>JBBRGK010000096.1:0-8700 GCA_038240805.1 Dehalococcoidia bacterium
AGCGCGGCAATCGCGGCGAACATCGTGACGGCGGCAAGTATGGCCATGTCGCTCCCTTACCGTCCCCAGCGGCTCGTGCCCTGGAACATCTCCAGGGGCAGATCAACACCAGCCAGCTTGAACTCTTCGGCGAACGACGGCCGGATACCCGTGGATTTCAACTGCCCACGTACACGGCCCTGCGCATCGATGCCTTCGTGCTCAAAGGCGAAGATGTCCTGTAGGGTGATCGTCTGTCCCTCAAGCCCGGTGATCTCCGTGATGTAGGTGATGCGGCGGGTGCCGTCGCTGAAACGCGTCTGCTGGATCAAGACGTGAACTGCTGAGTCGATCTGCTCTCTGATCACACGCAGCGGCAACTCCATCCCGGTCATCAGCACCAGGCTTTCGATCCGGCCGAGAGCGTCGCGCGGGGAGTTGGCGTGCACAGTGCTGATCGAGCCTTCATGGCCGGTATTCATCGCCTGAAGCATGTCGAACGTCTCGCCGCCGCGTACCTCACCGATAATGATCCGATCGGGGCGCATGCGCAGTGCGTTGCGCACCAGGTCGCGCTGTGTGACTTCGTGCTTGCCCTCCACGCTCGGCGGCCGCGCCTCCAGCGAGACGACGTGGGGCTGTTGCAGACGAAGCTCCGTCGGGTCCTCGATCGTGACCACGCGCTCGTCATCGCCGATCGCCCCTGAAAGCGCGTTCAGCAGCGTAGTCTTACCAGACCCGGTGCCACCAGAGACGATGATGTTGCGCCGGATCTTGACGCAGGCACGCAGGAACTGTGCTGCCTCGGGCGGCACAGATCCGACCTTGACCAGGTCGTCCAGCTTCATCTTGTCGGCGCGGAACTTCCGGATCGTGATCGTCGGGCTTTTCGGCGCCACGGGCGGAATGATGATGTTGACGCGCGATCCATCGGGCAGACGGGCATCCACCATCGGCGACGATTCATCTACTCGGCGGCCAATACGCGAGACGATCCGCTCGGCGATCCGCATGATGTGGGCGTTGTCGCGGAAACGAACAGGGCTGCGTTGCAGCCGGCCGTTGCGCTCGAAGAAAACCTGGTCCGGCGCGTTAACCATCACCTCGGAGATCGACGGATCGCGCAGCATCGACTCGATCGGGCCGAGGCCGAGCACCTCATCGACGACGGAGTTGACGACCTCATCGCGAGCCAGGCCAAAGACCTCGGGCGCCTCCTGCATCAGCAGGTGCCGGGCTGCCTGAGCAACTGCGGCGCGGGCCTCGTCTGCGTCCATGCGGTCTAGCCGCGACGCCTCAAGCTCCTGAATCAGGCGGCGATGGACCCGCAGCTTTGCCTCTTCGAGGCCGGCGGCAGCGGAAACTGGCACTAACGGCAGCGCCGAAAGCTCATCGTTGACTTCGGTCAGCTCAACCGGGATTTTGTGCCGTATGCGCGGCGTCGGTGCCGTTTCGCGCCCGCGCTGATAAAAGCGCGCTGCAAACAGGGCGGGACGCTCGGTCCCCTCCGCGACGTCCAGGCGTGTCGCAGTGGCAGCGGCAGCAGTGGAAAAAGAGGCCGGCTGCTCTTCGGCGGGCCCAAAGCGCTCTTCCTGCGGGTCGAGGCTTTCGTCTGTGCTCATCGCAGCAACTCAAAACGCAACCTCGTTACTCGAGGCAGCACCCTCACTTCTCGTCTCCTCTCTCCCCCCTTTACACATGTCGGGCGAGAGGACGATCCTTTGGCTGCGTTGCACGAACGTGGTTGCAGCCGCAGGCATTCCAGGATTGGACTCCGCAGTATCGGAGAAGCCCCGCCAGGCTCCGGCGCGCTCCCCCTTCGCCCAGAATTGGGAAGAGGGGGCCGGGGGGATGAGGGCTCGCTGTGGCCGGCCGAGCATACGCGTGCTTCATGACGCACTTGCACTACTTTCGTGACAGCAGGCGTTGTAAGAAGCTGCCATGCGCCGGACGGACGGGATGGCTGCTGGTGCCGCCGACCAGGGCTGCCAGGCTGACTATATTGGTGGCTGCCTTCGAGCGGGGCCGCCACGACACCAGCGGCTGACCTACCTGCGTGCTCTTAGAAACCGCCTCGTCGTAGGGAATCGACCAGAACACCCGGTAGTCGAGCGTACGGGCAATGTCCGACTCCTTGACGCTGTTCGCCTGGTTGGAGTGATTCACGGTGAGGCGCACCTTCTCCTCGGGGAACGACCAGGAGCGGAGCATATTGAGCACCAGCGAGGTGTCCTTGATGCTCGCCATATCCATGCTGGTGATCAGCAATACCACCGTTGCCAGGTCGAGCGAGAGCGCGACGATCTCGTTGAAAGCGCCGGGAGTGTCGAGGATGACGTAGTCGTGCGTCTGTGCGAGCAGGTGAACGATCCGCTCTACCTGCTCCGGTGCCACCGCGTCCCAGTCAGCCGGGTTCACCGGCGCGGGCAGAATCGAAACCCCAGAGGGAAGTCGGGTGAGATAGCGCTGGATCGTCGTGCGGTCCAGTTGCTCCACGTCGCGGGCCGCGTCGGCAATGCTGGTTTCAACTGGCGAATCCAGCATGATCGCCACGTCGCCGAAACGGGTGTCCATGTCCACCAACGCCACGGAGGCACCCGACTCACGGGCGAGGGCGGTGGCGAGGTTGGTCGAGATCGTCGTCTTGCCGATGCCGCCCTTAGCGCCGAACACCGTGATGATCATGCCGGCGCCTGCCGTGTTGGTGCTACCGGCGGTGTCCGGATTCGACTCACGGCCGGCAGCGGGCCGTACCCGTTCCAGTGCTGCGATGATCGATTCGGCGGCGCCGCGGCCAACAAGTGGCGCGGGCAAGTAGTCGGCGGCGCCAGAGACCATTGCCCGGCGCACAGAGGCGCCGTCATCGATCGACGAGTAAACCACCACAGGGATATGCGGATGCGAAGCCACGATCGCTTCGAGGGTCTGCAGGCCGCGGGCTACGGGCGTCTCGATCGCCAGTGCCACACAGTCGGGCTGCGCCTCTGCCACCAGCGTGTGCCCGTCAACGCCGTGGCCGCCGTGCGTGATCACGGTCAAACCGGCGAGCGCCAGGGTGCGGTGCACCTCGGCGCGGGCCTCGGGATCGGGGTCGAGAATGACGATGGTTGGCTTGCGATTCATCTGTACGGGCTTCCTGCTCGCGGGATTGCGGTTGCGCTCATCATTTGGCCGCTATAAAGATTATCGTTTCGATTGGACCCCGGCATTAGGGTGATTTGGGGGCAGTTGTTGCGGCGGGCTTCGGCGCAACGTTCTGCGCTCCCCCGTAAATCGCCGGTGCGGTGTTGTCGATCGAGTTCACCGGCGCGTTGTCGTGGTCATCGAAGCGGTGCAGGGCCAGCCGCAGGGTGCCCTCGGTGTCGCCGAGGAAGATCTTCTGCGCGTCATCGAGTGACACTGCCAGGGTGACGGTCTTCGTTGCGTCGGCCTGAGGTTTCGTTGCGGCGCCCTTCGTCGGCGACTGACCGGGCAGATCGTCATAGGCCTGCGCCACTGCCAGCACCTTCACGTCCTGAACCAGCGTGGTCGTGACGAGCCGCCGTGCCTTATCCGTGCCGTCTTTCACGAGGAAGGAGCCATCCAGCGCACCCGCATCGATCCGTTGGAAGATAGCGATTACGTCCACCGTGTCACCTGGCTGCAACAGGTTGCCGCTGGTCACCGCGTCGCTGACGTTGATCGAGACCGCCCGCAGTCCTGCCGGTACCTGGCCAGAGAAGCCAATCTCCTTCGGGTTTGCGGCAAGCTGAGGGATGAGCAGCTGCTCGCCGGCGCTGACCGGCGTGCGCACGATCTCACCGACTGCGGTTTTTGTATCAGTGAAGGCATTAGGAAGACGCAGGCTTACGGGCACCTGCTTAATCATGAGCATTGACGCCGTGACAACAGTGCGTACGGGAATGTCCTGCTTCGCGACCAGCACGGGCACCGTCACGGGCGTCTCAACTTTGGTCTGCGTGTTGGCGAGCAGGCGGTAGATCAGGAACGCGCTCAACAGCCCGAACGCGAGCGAGAGGATCAGCGCCCGCCGGTTATTGGATGGCGCCGCTTCTTGTCCAGTCCAGGTTGTAGCCATTCGTGAACCCTCTTATTCGATCCGCATGTCCGCGGAGGACGTGAGCGTGAATTTCGATGGAATGTTGGCGCCGCCTGGCAGCAAATGCACCAGCGCCACCAGCGGTGTGATCAACGACAGGTTGTAGGTCGTGTTCACCACCACCGAACTGCCTGAAGTGCCGCCCGCATTGGTAACGTTCACGCTCAGGTTGCCGTCGTTGTAGCTGCCGGAGGTTGACTGCGTCCGACTGATGATCGCCGCCTGTGACGCACCCGTGATGCCAAGTCGCGCGCCCTCGCGGGCGGCATTCGTGGTCGTGACCCAGGCGGAGTAGGCACGTCCCATATCGACGACCGCGAACAGCAGCACCAACACCATCGGCACGACGAGCGCGAACTCGACCATCGACTGCCCGTGCGCCCCGCCGTGAAATGAGTGGCGCAAGCGATCTGCCGGTAGCCGAAGGAAGCCAGTCAATGGCTTCATTGGGTGCGTCCTCTACCAATGCCTTCTTAGCCCAAAAGTGCCGGAGCGGTATGCTCCGGGTGCTACACGGGGGCGGGCTCAATGAGCCTGCCCCCGCTGGTGTGCGTGCTGGTGATGTCCGCCCGAGCGCACCTCGGACCTGACACCTCGGTAATGGCGCCCATTCAGGCAGCAAGGCTGCTAAAGCGATGTGACGACGCCGTTGACCAGACTTGCGATGCCTGTGCCCAGGCTGGTGAAGGCGACAGCACAGACGACAGCGATCAGGGCGAGTATGAGGCCATACTCGACCATGCCCTGACCTTCTTCGTTCTTCATGGTCCGCATCAGGCCAGCTGCCCGGACGTACAGGATAGTTGCCAGAGACATAGCCGTGCGTTCCTCTCTTTTCTTTGAATCGCCTGGATTACAGGCTGGTGACGACGCCGTTGACCGTGGAAGCAATCGTGGTGCCGAGCGTCTTGAAGGCGACGGCGCAGACGACGGCGATCAGAGCGAGGATCAGGCCGTACTCGACCATGCCCTGGCCTTCTTCACTCTTCAGGCTCTCGATTGCGGCGGCGATCTGGATGAACATGCGGTCGATGATCGACATCGTGTGGGTTCCTTCCTTCTCTACGCGTTCTCATTTGTGTTGGCCGGTCATATTGGCCGGTGTTGTTGCGGGTAACAGTGCTGCGAGCTGGTCGAGCTGGCGATGGAACCAGTCCGCGCCTTCCTCCCTTTTCCTCAGCAGCAGCAGCGCTGCCGCTGGCTCATACCCGACGATGGCTTGCAGCAGACCAGGTAGTCTGTGCCCGGTAGTTCGGCCGCCTTCACCGCTTTTTCGCGGCTGCAGGCCCGTAACTTTGCGTCCCCGCCTCTCGGTGGGTTTGCCCTTATCGGGGCGTGGTACCGGGGTTTCCTCCGGCTTGAGGGAGGTACCTGTCCTCGCTCGATTACGTTATCGTGCAGTTCATAGGGCAACATTAGGGCACGATCGTGATAATCCCTGAACTTTACTCATTCGTTACCAGACGGCTGTAACAATTAGTAGATTGCCGGGATCAATCGCCGTGTCACGCGAGCGCAGTAGGCACGATAACCGGGATCGCGCCCGAGAATCCGCTCCTCTGCGTGGATGCGGGCCAGCTGGCAGGCGGTGACCGTCAGCACGATCGCGGCGTTCCAAAAGCTCGGATTTTGCAGCAGGTAGGCCGCCTGTGTCACCAGATACGAGAGATAGGCAGGGTGGCGCACGATGCCGTATGGCCCGCCTGTCTTGAGGCCGCGATCGGCCGCGACGATGCCGAAGCTGCGGCCAAGTGTCGTTAACGAAACGATTACGCCAAGCAGTCCGGCGAACTGGATCGCAAGGTACAGGCCATCAAGGCCGAGCACAGGATGCCCGGCCGGGCGGACCGCGAGAATCAGCCAGCTGCCAACCGCAGCAACCAGCCAATCCCGAATCGACGAGGAACTATGCTTTGGCTGCCGGCGCAAGAGGAACAGCGCAGCCACCAGCAGTTCTTCCACTACCAGACCGAGGCCGGCGGGGTCGCCGGTCGTGCGCCAGCGCGCCAGGTGCGCGAACGCAAACACCAG
Source organism: Dehalococcoidia bacterium (assembly GCA_038240805.1). Lineage (GTDB taxonomy): Bacteria > Chloroflexota > Dehalococcoidia > CAUJGQ01 > CAUJGQ01 > JBBRGK01. The sequence goes on from JBBRGK010000096.1 coordinate 6,110, forward strand.
CAGCAGCGTCACGAGCGCTGTCGTGCTCAGTACACGCCACAGGACCCCGGCAAAGCGCTGCTGAGGCGCTGTAACCGTCATCAACCTGGTTTCTCCTCGGTCCGGGCTTGTGGCGCTAGCTGATAACAAACGTAACGGTCAGAGTGACGCCGGTGGTTTCGCCGAGGATGTTCACCGTCCAGGTGCCCGACTGCGGCGAAGCGAGCCAGTCCGACGGGCGAAACAGGGCCGGCCCACCGGTGCCATCCGGCTCCGGTGCCTCATACCAGGTGCTGCCGCCGCCGACCAGTTGCTGGCTGCCATCGGGTGCAAAGAACGTCAGATCGAGCACCTCGTCACCCGCAAAACCGGCAAAGGAGATCTGGCGCACGTCGTCTGCCGTGCCCTGCGCCGGGGAAAAGGTGAGCCACATGCCGCTGTCGGCGTGGACGACTGCCGGTCCCGGCAGATGGTGGCCAAACACGACCATCAGGGCGATGCCCGACGCCGCGACCAGCAGGAGCAGCCAGCGATTTCTTGCGTTCATTGTTCTTCTCCAATCTCCTGTGTTTCCCGGTTCTGACCCACCAATTCGGTGCCCGGCGGCTACCGCAGCAGCAAAAGGACGTAGAGAGCCCCGGCGACGAGTCCGGGGCCATAGGGCATGCTGCTGCGCAGCCGCAGCCGTCCACTAATAATCCCCGCGAGTGCCACGACGCCACTGAAAAAGATGCCGGCGATGATCGCGGTCAGAATGTGCGGCCAGCCTGCCAGAAGACCGATTAGCGCGCAGAGCTTCACGTCACCTGCGCCGAAACCCGGTACAGCCATAAAGAGAGCCAGCATGATCGCGCCGCCAGCTGCTCCCCCGATCAGCGCGGACGCGGCGCCGTGATCCGGCCATGCTCCCGCGAGCAGCAGCGCCGCCGCGAGGCTCGGATACATCAGCCGGTTGGGCAGCAGCATCGTCGCCGCGTCGGAGGCGGCGAGCGCCACCAGCAGCAACGAGGCGCCCGCAAGCAGCAGGAAATGCAGCGGGCTCTGCGCCCGGTGCAGCGCAAGGCCGATCGCCGCGAGCCCAACCAGCGTAGCGGGTATGACGTATCGGGCCGGGCGTGCTTGCGCCACAGTCGTAACGGTTGATGCGGGCGTCGTCACCGGCCATCCTCCGTCACGAAGTAGACGCTGCAGGCGTCGGCGATCGTTTCGGCGGTGAGTTCCAACGCCGTGTCGTGGTAGCGGGCGCCGTCTTCGATAATCGACAGCAAGTCACGGGGGTAGACGGCTTTGGCCGGCGGCAGACCGGGCCGGAAAACGGCCCGGATCAGCGCTTCGATGCCGGCGTCGTCGAATGCGACGCCCATTCGCACGCACTCGCGCCGCGTGATCTCGGCGATCTGCTCCTCGCCAGGGTTCAGCAACTTCACCTTGTAGGGAATACGGCGCAGGAACGCCTCATCCGCGAGATCGGCCGGTGAGAGGTTGGTTGAGAAGAGGACGCTGGCTTCAAACGGTACGCTCAACCGCTCACCGCTTTTCAGCGTCAGCAGGTCGTAACCGCGCTCTAGCGGCAGGATCCAGCGGTTGAGCAGATCCTCGGGGCGCACCTGCTGACGGCCGAAGTCGTCGATGATGAAGATGCCGTCCTGCGCCTTCAGATGCGGCGGCGCATGATAGAAGCCGCCAGTCACGTCGAAGGCCAGCTCAAGGCTCTCGACGTTCAGTTCACCGCCGACCACCACCACCGGACGGCGCACCGGCAGCCAGCGATTGTCGTAGGTCTTCTGTGCTCGGCGAAGGATGGCGCTCTCGCTGCCGTCGTCCGAGACCCGAGCGCTGTCTGTACTGACATCGACTCGACGGTGGACGGCAGCATCGAACACGCGGATGATCTGCCCGTTGACGTAGAGAGCTCCGGGAATGAGCACGTTTTCGCCAAAGCTTCGAGCATACGCGTCGACAATCGCGGTCTTGCCGTTGCCAGACTCGCCATAGATGAGCGCCGGCCGGCCGGAATGAAACGCACGCGCCAGGGCGTCCCTGACGACCGGCTGCAGCACGAACGGCGCCATCGCGGCCTCGATCTGCCGCGGGGTCGCCGGCGTTGAGCGCAGCGACTGGCTCACGGCCAGTTCTACGTACTGGTTCAACACCACCGGCGCCAGTCCCGCGTAACGCGAGCGCGAGAGGGCATCGGTAACCCGCTGCTCGCCACGGCCACTGAGGGCAAACTTGTAGCCGAGCACTGAGTATTGCTGCCCCGAGTAGCCAGAGACACTCATTGCTTCTACAAGCCCGGCAGCGCGCAGGCTATCGGCGGTCTCTTCCACGATCGACACCGGCAGGCCCATCCGCCGGGCGATATGGTCCAGCGTGGACGGTCCGGCATAGTGGATCGTCTTCAGCCAGAGTTCTTCGAGGAATACGGGCGAGAGACCGGTGTCGGCGAGCGTTTGCGGTGCATCGGGCCAGATCCGCAGCAGCGGATTCGCCAGAGCTATCTCCGCCTGCGTCTGCCTCTCTGCTTCCAGCGTCTGAACCATCCTGTTTACCCTCTCGCACTCGTTCTTTCGGTTCCGTTGGCCCTGGCTGCTATGTACGGGTTCGGTATC
>JBBRGK010000097.1:0-8698 GCA_038240805.1 Dehalococcoidia bacterium
TCCTTGAACCGGCGAGGAACCGGCGAGCGTATATCCCGTTCTCGTCCCATCTTGACGGCAAGTGGCCCGTCGGGGAAGTGCTAGACGCCGGATCTTGAGCGGGCGGTCCGGCTCAGGGTGGCCCCTGCACGTTGTCGGACAGACAGAGCGAGATGATATCACCCGGACGCAGCGCGGCGGCGTCAACCGGAACGGTTGTGTCCGCGAAGTAGATCGACTGGAAGGCATGCGTGCTGTTGTTGAACTTCCAGGCCGAAAAGATGTTGGCCGACGGCTGGAACATTGAGAGGAACTTCCCCGCGGTGATCGAGATGCCGATAGTTGGTGGCACAGTGATCAATGTGCATGGCGGTGTGTAGGTGGTCGTGCCACCGGCCGGTCCCTGACCAAGAACCGGAGAGGCTGTGGTGCTGCCCGATGCCCCTGTCCCCGGGCCGCTGGCCACTGACGGTGTTGCCGTGGGGTTCCTAACGGGAGTCGCGCTGGCTGCGGCGCCAGGATTCACTGGCGTCGACGCAGCGGCCGGGGCAGCCGCGCCGGGCTGTGCGAAGGCCGCCGATGCCGCAGGGCCGGCTCCAAGGTTCTGTGGCGGGGCAACAGGGCCGGCCGGTGGCGCGGGAGTCGGTGGCGCCGGAGCAGGGGTGACGTAACCGGAGCCGCGGGTGATCTCGTTGGCCGCGCCCGGTGCGCCGGGTGCACCCGGCGCGGGGGTCTGTGTGGCGAAAACGGGCACCGCATTGGGCTGGCTTGCGCTGATGAAGCCGAGGGTCGGGTCGTTCGGCTTATGCCACATGACGCTGTTCACATCGGTGCGCACGGAGAGTCCGAAGCTGTTGGCGGTGGCGTCAACATCGGCGGTGACGAACTTATCGAGCCGGATAGCGCAGCCCTGTGTGGCGCCGCAGCTGCCGTTGAAGAGGACCTGGTTCAGGTTCAGCACCGTTCCCGTCGGCTGCGTTACGTTGGGGCTGCCGGGGCTGCCGGTCTGCAGCAGCACAGCCGTGCGTGTGTCTTCCGCGGTGATGAAGTTACCGATAGCGACGGTGCTGCGGGCGCCCGCGATCACCAACGCGGTGGCATTGCGTCGGATCGTGTTGTTGTTGATTCCGGTCTGCATTGGAAACAAGGAACCGCCGAAGCCACCCAGGCGGATGCCGGCTGCGCCCGGCGTGCGCTGCGACTCGATCACGCTTTTTTGAATCGTGTTGCCGCTGGAGGCGTCGTAGATAACAACGCCGTCCTGATAGCTATCGCTGATGATGTCGCTGTCGAGAAGGGTGCCTGTGATCGCCCGCAGCACTACGCCTCTGCCATTGCTCCGGATCGTATCGTTGCCGATCAGGTGTCCACCCGAGCCATCGGAACAGAGCCAGATACCGGCGTTGACGTGGTGCGAGATCGTATTGAACCCGATCGTGGCGCCATCAGATGCATCGGGGCCGTTGCCGAGACATTCCGCCGTGATGATCCCGAAGCCGCTCTGTACGTCGCCGATCGCAAGCGTCGGGCTGTACTTGAAGTCGGATGAACCAACGACCACATTGTTGAAGATGTTTGCGTGGGTGCTGTTCGAAAGAATAATGCCGTTCGCGTTGCCCATCACTTCACTCTTGAGCACCCGCGGCGGGTTGAAGCCGGGATTGGGCGGATTTGGCGGGAACGGCTGTGGCTGGAGGCAGGGGACTCCGGAAAAGAAGGGGTTTGTCAACGGCTCCCCGCCGATGAAATTGTTGCTTACGTCGGTGTACGCGTCGTTGTCCAGAACGATCGCTGCCGCGCCAGGCTTGAAAGCACCACCAAGCCGGAGTCCGTCGATCGCGGCGTGGTTCACGAAAAAAAGGCGCGTGAACGGCGCAAAGTTGTCGGCAACGTTGTTGGGAAAATTGTTCGGGTTGGTGAAGCTCGGGAATCCGCTCACCGTAATGTGAAAAATAGAGTCGCCGGTGAATGAATGCAGAACGGCGGGCGAGATCGTGTCACCGGGGGCAACGGTGGCCCCGAAAGAAGTCTGACCCTTAAGCGCTGAGCCACGGGTCGTGATCCGGACAAGCTTATTGATCTCGATCGTACGGCACACCTCGTAGTAGCCGAACTCGACGAAGATCGTATCGCCATCGTTGGCAAAACGGAGGGCGTTTTCGATCGTGAGGCACGGTCCGGGGTTCAGTGGGGTGGGCGGCGTATTGGCCGGTAGATCTGCTCCACAGGTCGAGTTCGGCGTTCCGGCGCGGTCAATGACATCGAAGCCATTCGGCGAGACCCGGAGCACGGGCTGGGCTGTTGGCGGGCAGGTGACGATCACACTAACGGGTGTTGGAGGTGTGGTCGAGTTATCGACCAATTGTACCGATACGCCTGGTTTCAAGAGATTGCTCGAAGTCAGCGATACGGAGGTTGGGGCTGCAGGTGGTACGGCAGGGTTCGGGGACTGCGTTGCACCCTGCCCGACCTGGAGGTCGACTGTCCCCCCGGCAGGCACCTGGTAGTTCGCGATCGGCGTAATGCGGCCAATGATCACAATCGGTGCGCCGGTTGAGGGCGTGATCACCACTGCCAGCTGATCGAGGGTCGAGGAGCTAGCGCTGTTGTTCTGGATCGTGATGTGGCCGGGCTGGTTGCTGCAGTCGAGGGCGCTGATCGAGAAATCGCTGGCAGAAGCACGGGCCTCGAAGACGAACCGTCCCGCCAGCGCAGCGACGGCGAGAATGATGGCGGCACAGAGCAACCGGGTCTTCATGCGAGAGGACGCCTCCCGACCAGTCAGCTAATAGCATAACGACTGTACTTGTTATGCTATTACAGCGTCAATGGTAAGGGACGCCTCTTTTGGTGAAGCTTTGGTGAGTCGGGCGGGACAAGAGGCTGGCAGGTTCAGGGCGAGGAAGACCGTCTGCGGAGCCGGCAACGAGCGCAGCCGCTAGCTACTGCACGGTCCGGGTTGGCGTCGGCGTTGGCACACAGCCAGTCGGGAATCCAGGAACGATGCATGGATTCCCAACCCCGTTGTTGCCGCCGTTGCCGGAACCGTTGTTGCCACCGGTACCTGGCGTCGTGGTGCAACCCGGTGGGAAGTTGGGAGAGACGCAGGGCGTGAACGTTTGGCTGGCGCCTGGTGTCGGCGTCTGACTTGAGCCATTGTTTCCCGAGCTCGGGCCAGGGCCTACGCCCTGTCCGGCGTTGATATAGCCGAGCGCGGGATCGTTCGGCTTATGCCACAGCACGGTATTCAGGTCGGCATCACCGGGCAGGCCGAAATTGTTCTGCGTAAAGTCACTGGTGACCGTCACGAAGCTATCCAGACGCACCGCGCAACCCTGCTGGGCGCCGCAGGTGCCGTTGGCAACGATCTGGTTCTGGTGAAATACGGTACCTGATGGCTGTGTGACAATGGGCGATCCGGTCGCGCCCACCTGCAGCAGGATGGCGGTCCGAACATCCTCCGCAGTGATCGTGTTCCCGGTTGCCGCGGTGTTGCGGGCGCCGGCGATCACGATCCCGGACCAGTTGCGCAGCAGCCGGTTGTTGGTCAGCACTGTCTGCAGCGGGAAGAGACTGGCGCCAAAACCGCCCACGCGGATGCCGGCTGCGCCTGAGGTGCGATGCGATTCAACGGTGTTGTTGGAGATTGTGTTGTTGTTCGCGGCGTCATAAATAATGATGCCGTCCTGGTACTCATTGCTGACCGTGTTGTTGTCGAGAGTCGAATCTGCGATCGCGCGCAGCAGGATGCCGCGGCCGTTGTTGCGTATGAAGTTGTTTTTGATCTGATGGAAGCCGCCACCGTCGGAACAGAGCCAGATGCCCGCGTTTACGTTGCGATCGATGAGATTGCTGCCTATGGTCACGCTATCCGATGCGTCAGGGGCAAGGCCCAGGCATTCCGAGGTGACGATGCCGAAACCGGTCGAGGAGTCGCCGGGGGTGAGCAACGGCGCGAACTTGAAGATCGACGATCCGAGGATCGAGTTGTTCGAGATGTTCGGGTGATCGCTGTTTTGCAGGATGATGCTGGCGGCGTTGCCAAACACTTCCTGCTTCGTCGTGAAGGCCGGCGTCGTGAAGCCAAATCCGGGAGGCAGCGGCTGCTGCGTGGGCGGGCACGGTTCGCCGGTAAAGTTCGGGTTATTCAACTGCTCGCCGCCCAGCACGTTGTTGGTGACGTCGGTGTAGGCGTCACCGTCGAGCAGAATCGCTGCCTGTCCTGGCCGGAAAGCGCCGCCGATCGTGAGCCCATTTAGCGCTGCGTGGGTGCTCTGACCGGACGGTCCGACCGCGGCGCCGATGGTGGTCACGTGAAAAACGGTCTGGCCGCTAAAAGAATGAAGAATCGTCTTCGCGTTGCCGGCAGTGACGTTTGAGCCGGCAGTGATGGTCACAATTTTTGAGACTTCCATGGTCGTGCAGACTTCGTAAATCCCGCTTTCGACGATGATTGTGTCACCGTCGCGGGCGAAAGCGAGCGCATTGGCGATCGTGAAACAGGGGCCGGGCAGCACCTGGGTTGGGATGTTCCCTCCGGCGAGGTCCGGACCGCAGGAGGTGTTCGGCTGAGTCGGCGCAATCAGGTCGAATCCAAGTGTGGAGACCGTGAGAGTGCGTGACAGGCCCAGCAACGGGCATGACTCACTATCGAACGTAACGGTGTTGGCGGGGTTCTGATCGATCAGGGAGACGATCGTTCCCGGCTGGAGCAGGGCCTGGGACGTGATCGCAAGAGTCTGGTTCGATGCCAGAGTGCCGCCTGGCGTGGCCGGAGCCTGCACAGCTCCGACCCCGACCTGCAGGTTAACTGATCCGCCGGGCAGCACAGAAAATGGCCCGCCGCCGCCCCCAATCAGGTTGTTGATCGGGAACGTTTGGATGATCGAAGAGCCAGGTTGGGAAAAGGCGATTGCGAGAAATCCGAGTGCAGACGGTGAACCGGGCGCCGTGATCTTGTTCAGATTCGTGATCTGGACCTGACCGGGGACGCTTGAACAGTTCAATGAGGTGATCTGAAAGTCCTGTGCGGCGGCACGGACCTTGTGGCGGGGAGCAACGGCGATCACGAACGCGGCGATCACGATCGCGCACGCCAGGACGAGACGTTTCATCGGCGTTCGTACTGCTCCATCCGGTACATTGTCCGTTTAACTACCATGCGGCCGTAACGAACTTGTGTCAACCGGGTGACGGTGCGGCAAGCTCCCGCGCAAGCTCCGCGGGCTCTGTCACCGGCGCCTGGCAGACGAAGCCAGTGCAGACGTACGCCGTCGGTACGCCGCCGACGAGGCCGCGATCCTCCAGCAGCGGCGTCACAGCGATTGCGTCGTGGTCGTCGGGCGCGGCCCCGGCCACAACCTTGTGTGGCAGATACGGACCGAACGTTGCCTTTAAGAGGGCACGCGTCGCCGGCTCGTCCTCTCGGCCAATGATCACGACCTCCCTGGTTTCGGCGAGGTCGAAGTCCATGGCGCAGAGGAGCCGGCCGAAGCCGTTGGCGTGACGGGAGGCCACGTCAGCAAGCGGCGCCATAGCAGCCCGTGCCCGATCGGCATAGTGCTCCGAACCTGTGAGCCTGGCCAGCCGCAGCAGCATGTCGGCCGCGAGCGAGTTGCCGGCGGGGGTCGCATTGTCAAAGAAGTCTCGCGGGCGCACGACCAGCTGTTCGTGGTCTGCGGCGGTGTCGAAAAAAGCGCCGCGATCGTCGTCCCAGAACTGCGCCAGGATCGTGTCGGCGAAGGTGCGCGCGTCGCTGAGCCAGCGCGGCTCGAAGGTCGCCTCGTAGAGCGCGAGCAGCCCGTCCGCGTAGGCCGCGTAGTCCTCGAGGTAGCCGTTTAACTTCGCGTTGCCCGGCCCGCCGTCAGAGGCCGCCTTCCATGTCCGCAGCAGCCGGCCGCCGCGCCGCATCTCCACCAGCACGAACTCAGCGTTCCGTTCTGCTGCCGCGCGGTAGTCGTCGCGGTCCAGCACACGAGCTGCTTCGGCGAGAGCGCGCAGCATCAGCCCGTTCCATACCGTAAGCACTTTGTCGTCCAGCCCCGGACGCACCCGCAAGTCACGGGCAGCAAGCAGCTTTTGCCGGCCACGCTCAAGCAATGCCTGCAGTGCATCGACGTCGACGTTGAACTCGGCCGCGGCTGCTTCCGGCTCGGCGCTGCTGTGAAGGATATTCTGCCCTTCAAAGTTTCCGGCTGCAGAGACATCGTAGAAAAGCATGAACAGTCCGGAGTTGTCAGGAGCGAGCGCAGCCTCCACCTCGGCCGCCGACCAGACATAATACTTGCCCTCTTCGCCCTCGCTATCCGCATCGAGAGTTGAGTAGAAGCCACCCCGCGGATCGGTCATCTCGCGCAGCACCCAGTCGAGCGTCTCCTCGGTTATCCGGCGATAGCGGGCATCGCCTGTCGCCTGGTAGGCAAGCAGATAGATCCGGGCGAGCAGGGCGTTGTCATACAGCATCTTCTCGAAGTGTGGCACCAGCCAGTGTTGATCCACCGAGTAGCGGTGGAAGCCGCCCCCGAGCTGGTCATAGATGCCGCCGTTGTCCATCTGCTTTAATGTGTGTTCGACCATCGCGAGCGCCTGCGTATCGTCGCTGCGCAGCCAGGTGCGGAGCAGGAACTCAAGCACCATCGAGGGAGGAAATTTGGGCGCGCCGCCGAATCCGCCGAAGCGGGAGTCGTACTGGTCTTTCAGGTTTTTGGTCGCAGCATCCAGCAGTCTGACTGAGATCTGCTCGGAGGCTTTCGGCAGATCGGCCTGCCCCTGCTGCATCTGTTCGAGCAGCCGGCCGGCGCTCTGCAGCACCTCATCGCGCCGGTTGCGGTAGGCCTCGGAGACGGCGGTCAGCACTTTTGGAAAGCCCGGCAGGCCGTGGCGGTCGTCCGGCGGATAGTAGGTACCGCCGTAGAACGGGCGTCCATCGGGCGCCAGAAACACCGTCATCGGCCAGCCGCCGCGGCCGGTCATCGCCTGCACAGCGCTCATATAGATCTGGTCGACGTCCGGACGCTCTTCCCGATCGACCTTCATGCAGATGAAGTTCTCGTTCATCAAGGCTGCGATGGCATCGTTCTCGAACGACTCACGCTCCATCACGTGGCACCAGTGGCAGGCCGAATAGCCGACGCTAAGCAGCAGCGGCCGATCCTCCTCTCGGGCGCGGGCGAACGCCTCCTCGCCCCAGGGATACCAGTCCACCGGGTTGTGCGCGTGCTGCAGCAGGTACGGGCTCGTCTCAGCCGCCAGCCGGTTCGTGCCTCTGCTCGAATCGCTCATCGTGTTGCTGACCCCCGGTTGAATCGGGTGCTCCGCACGCGCGGCACGTTATCGATCCGTTCCATCGTACCCGGTGCACGTTCTCATCCCGGCACTTCGATACAATACTCATCTGCGGAGTCAGGCCGCTCGCCTGGTGCAGTTGAGCGTTAGTGTACCCATGACCGGGCGCAGCACACGGAGCTATCGATGGGCCTCGAATTTCTCTGGTATCTGCCCAACACGGTGGAAAGCGGCCACCGCGGCGATGACACTGCGGAGGGCTGGGGCACGCTCGAATTCAGTGCCGAAATCGCCGAAGCAGTCGAGCAGCACGGCTTCGCAGGCGCACTGATCGGCACCGGCTGGGGAAGACCGGACACGTTCGTCCTCGCCACGGCGCTTGCGGCGCGGACGCGGACATTCAAGCCGCTGGTCGCCCTCCGGCCAGGCTACTGGCAACCGGCACAGTTCGCCTGCGCGGCCGCAACGCTCGATCAGCTCAGCAGCGGCAGGCTGCTGGTGAACATCGTTTCCGGCAAGGACGATCATCGTGCGTACGGTGACTTCGACGATGAGAGCGAGGACCGCTACGCCCGGACACGCGAATTCATGCAGCTTGTGCGGAAGCTGTGGACGGAAGAAGTGGTCACTTACTCCGGCCGCTTCTACAGGGTTGAGCGCTCGACCTGTCAGCCGCGCCCATACCGGCAGCCGGGCCCTCCCCTGTATTTCGGGGGCGCTTCGCCGGCGGCAGAGCAGGTAGCCGCTGCTGAGGCCGATGTACAGCTGATGTGGGGCGAAACGTTGTCGATGGCAGCGGAGCGTATCGACCGGCTGCGCACGCTCAGCGCCGCCACGGACCGGGCTCTTCCGCTTGAATACGGCTTACGGATCACCGTCGTGGTCAGGTCAACCTCCGAGGAAGCCTGGCGAGCAGCCGAAGAGAAGCTGCACGGATGGGAGGGGGTACTTGATCGCCGGGTCGAACGCAACCGCACCGGCGCCGGGTCCGTCGGACAGCAACGGCTGCTTGAGCTTGCCGCCTCAGGCGAGGTGCAGGATAGCTGCCTCTGGACGGCTCCCGTCAAATACGGCACGGGCGCCGCGTCGACCTGGCTGGTTGGCTCTGCTCAGGAAGTGGCAACGGCATTGCAGGCGTACGTGAAGCTCGGTGTGACGCATTTCATTCTCTCCGACACACCGTATCGCGAGGAGGCGGTTCGCGTGGGGGATCAGGTGCTGGGTCTGGTTGAGACTTGCTAATACCAACTCCGCGAAACGGTGGCGTGTTCCTCAGGGTGGCCCTCCTCATCGACATGCAGCGACGGGTGCGCGCCTGGTTCGTTCGCTGGCTGCGTTCGTAGTTGTGCCCGCCTCTGGTCTGAGTAGTCTTCGACCTCCCATTATCGTGGTAATCCGCCCAACAAGCCCGACGTTGCGTGAAGCCTGATCGCAG
>JBBRGK010000098.1:0-8653 GCA_038240805.1 Dehalococcoidia bacterium
CTGCCGGAGTTTATCAGCAACATGCCGTGACCGTGACGGATGCGCTCGAGGTGCGTGTGGCCCGAGATCATGATCTCCACCGGGCGTGAGAAGTGTGCCAGCGCAAGAACGTTCATCGGCCGCATTTCCGGCGTGAGGTCGTGGGTCATGCCGATGCGCCAGCCCTCGATCTCGATGTACTGCTGCGGCTGTAACCGAGAATCGCTGAAGTCATCGTTGTTGCCGCGTGAGGCGATGACCGGCGCGAATTGCTCAAGCCAGTCCAGCACGGATGGGGCAGTGACATCGCCTGCATGCAGAATGAGGTCCACGCCACGCAGGAACTTGGCGCACTCAGGCCCCAGGTCGTCCAGGCTGCGGATCAGCGCCGGCAGGTGTGTATCCGCTATAAGTCCCAACCGCATCGGCTGACGCTCTCGATCGGGACGCTGATTCGGGTTGTTTATACACTTTGCCATTCTTTCCCGTTCCGTCCGCCTGCCAGTGACGGTACCATAGCGCCGCGTGTACCGCAGTGAGATGGAGGCAAGAGCGATGGCAGAGGCAGCGGTTCAGAGCCGGAACGCAGCGATAGTGGGCATTTACGAGTACCCGCTGCGAAAGGTGCAGGGGATCACGGCGCTGGAGATCAAGGCGGAAAGCGCCCGCAAAGCGCTTGACGACGCCGGCTTCAAGTGGAGCGACGTCGACGCTGTGTATGACGCAGCGGAAGGTGGCCCCAGCGGCAACGGCATGAGCATTGCCGAGTATTTCGGTTTTCTGCCGGGGGTGATCGATACCACGGCGGTGGGCGGCAGCTCCTACGAGTTCCAGGCGGCGCACGCGATGCGCGCCATCGCCGAAGGTAAATGCAATGTGGCGCTTCTGAGCTACGGTTCGACGGCGCGTGCTGATGCAGTGGCGATTGGTACGGGTGGACGTGTCTCAGCAGGGGCGCCGAGTCCGATCGGGAACATGGAAGACTCGTGGGGCGTGACCCTGATCTCCAACTACGCGCTGGTTGCTCACCGGCACATGTACCAGTACGGCACCACGTCGGCGCAGCTGGCGGAAATTTCGGTCGCAACGCGTGCCCACGCCGTCCGCAATCCGCAGGCGGTGCAGGCCATGGAAGATCTCGGTTTCGTCGGAACGGGCGAGATCACGGTTGAGGATGTGCTCGATTCCCGCATGGTGGCTGATCCGTTGCACCTGCTCGACTCGTGCATGATCTCGGATGGCGGTGGCGCAGTGGTGATTGCATCCGCTGCTGCTGCTCGCGGGGCGAAAAAGAAACCTGTCTGGCTGCTGGGCTCCGGTGAGGCAACGAGGTATCCCACAAACGACCGCGATATCACCCGCAGCGCCGCCGAGCAGTCGGGACCAGTTGCGTTCGGGCAGGCTGGAGTGAAACCAGGAGAGATCAACATAGCCATGATCTACGACTCGTTCACGATTACCGTGCTCACGATTCTGGAAGATCTCGGCTTCTGCAAAAAGGGCGAGGGCGGGCAGTTTGTGCAGAACGGCCGCCTGCGCTTTGACACCGGAGGTCTGCCGCTCAACACCGACGGCGGCGGCCTGTCATCCAACCACCCCGGCATGCGCGGCATCTTCCTGCTCATTGAAGCGGCCAGACAGCTACGAGGCGAGTCGACATCCCAGGTCAAGAACGCCCGTCTTGCGGTGGCACACGGCAACGGCGGCATGCTCGGCGGACGGCACACCGGCGGCACGATCATTCTTGCAGCCGACTAAATCGAGCCTGTTCTGGCGTCTGAAAATGCTTTACACCGAATCGATAAAGGATGGCACGACGACATGGCAACGAGACCGCTCCCCCGCTTTCCAGAGCCCGACACGGAGCCGTTCTGGCGCGCGACCGTGGAACACCGATTGAGCTATCCCGCCTGCGATGAATGCGGCGAGGTGGTGTTCTTCCCGCGGCGTCACTGTCCGGCATGTGGCGGCAATGCGATGACCTGGCACGACTCAAAAGGCGAGGGTATCGTCTACAGCTACAGCGTGGTGCGGCAGAACCGCCACCCCGCGTTCAAGGACCTGGGCGCCTACGCCGTTGCCTACGTCGATTTGGACGAGGGCTTTCGCATCCTGACGAATATTGTTGGCGTTGCCGACCCGACGAAAAATATCGCGATCGGTCAGCGCGTGCTGGTGCAATGGGAAGATCAGGAAGGCGGCGAGGTCTCCCTGCCGATGTTTACGCCGGCCTGACCGCTGGTCAGGCGAAGACGACGTACTGGCGCAGGAATCGGTCCACGCTCTGGTAGAAACTTTCGATCGTCTCGGTCTTGCGCCAGCCGTGGCCTTCTCCTTCGTAAACGTGGTACTCGTGCGGGACCCCACGAGCGCGTAGCGAGGCGACGATCTCGTCGGACTGCGCCCGTGGCACCACGCGGTCGATCGCTCCCTGGAAAACGGCGATCGGGTCGGTGATCCGCTCGGCGTGAAAGATCGGCGACCGCTCGCGGTAGACGTCCGCAGCCTCGGGCAGCGGGCCAAGCATCGTATCGAGATAGCGGGTTTCGAACTTGTGGGTGTCGGACGCAAGCGTGAACTGGTTGGCGACGCCGTACATGCAGATTCCTGCCGTATAAAAACCAGGGTGTGTTACCAGCGACTGCAGCACGGTGAAGCCGCCCGCGCTCCCGCCCATGATCACGCGGCGGCGACTGTCTACTATTCCCTGCACCGCTAGGTACAGGCACGCCGTACGCGCGTCTTCGACGTCATAGATCCCCCAACCGCCTCGAAGCTTGAGCATATAGTCCCGCCCGTAGCCGGTGCTGCCGCGATAATTTACCTGCAACACCGCGTATCCGCGGGTTGCCAGGAACTGAGCGCGTGCGTCGTAGGCAGCCGTTACCTGGCTTGTGGGCCCGCCATGTATCAACACCACCAGCGGCGGCTTGCCGGTGCTTGTGAAGTCGGGATTAGTCGAGGGATAGAACAGACCATGCGCGAGCTCGCCGTCGAACGAAATCCATTTCATCGGCTCCGGCGTGGATGCCCAACGCGGACTCACTGTCTCGCCAGTTGCTCTTGCAACCGTGCGAGCCGTGCCTGCCGCCGAATCGATTTGCACGATCCGCGCAGGCAGAGAGCCCGAACTGCCAACGAACGCGATCAACCCCGTCGTCGGCACACTCGAAAGATATTCGATCGATGTGGACGCGGCCCCCCCGGCAGGTTCGGCGGTCGAGCCATTGGCGGTGTTGATGAGTTGCAACCGGTGGACGCCAAGCTCGCTGCGAACGCAGGCGACCCGGCTGCCGCCCTCGACGAAAGCGAACGCTCGCTGCCCCTGGGTCCAGGCCGCTCGTCCGTAGTCGGCGTTGCCGCTGGATAGCTGACGTGGCTCACCACCATGGAGCGGGCGAGCGTAAATGTGACCCCAGCCAGTCTCGTCCGATACGTAGGCGAGTGTCTTGCCGTCGGGGCTGACCTCGGGCGGCTCCATTGCCGTCTCCGCGTCGCCGGCCAGACGAAGCTCGTTCTCCAGATGCGGCACACCACTTGCAGCGCTGAAATCAGCCACCCACAGTTCGGTGCCGTCCCACGGCATATTGGGGAAGTCCCAGGCGATCCAGGCTACGCGGTTGCTATCCGGGTTCCAACGCGGCTGCATGTAGAAGTCGCGACCTGAAGCGAGCTTAACCGGCCAGGCTTTGCCGTCGATGTCAACGACGGCAAGGCAATCGACCTCGTCGGCTTCCTGAACAAACAACACCCAGCGGCCGTTCGGGGAGATCTGCGGCGAAGAGATCGCTCCCATTTTTGGTGTAATTGGCCGCGCGGCGCCCCCGTCGATTGCCTGGCAATAAAGTCTTTCACCCGACGCAAACACGACGGTTCCGTGGCCGACCGCAAAATCTCCGCCGCCGTAGCCAACCATCGCGCGCACCGAAAGGTCGGAGGTGAGATCGCGAGGGGCGGGATCTGTGTCGGAGGATGCGACGAGGACGCCGCGGTCGCTCCGTCCTTCCAGCCAGACGAGCGTGTGACCATCCGTATCCCACTGCGGTTCGCCGAGCCGTAGACCCTGTGAAAGTGAAATGGCGCTGATCGGGCTGTCCCACAGCCCAAATGCTCGGACGGTGGCCTTCGAACGGTCCAGGTGTTTCGTCATTTGCTCTTCCTCACCCCGCATGGTCAGCTTTCGCCCTGGTGCACCTGCGTCGTGGCGCCCGGTTTCATCGCGTCAGGCGCGCTCGGGCCGGTAGAATCCTAGCATGAGAAGAATGCGAGACAATGTTGGGAGTTTATCCGCACGCGTGAGCGATGTTCGCGGATTAGTCGGACGTGGCACGCGCAGTGCGGCCGTCTTCTGGACTGCGGCAGTCGTTGCAGCGGGCTACTTCCGGGTTCAGCGTCAGAGGCGTGGGTTGAGCGCTGAAGAGTCTGAGCGGGTCTGGAACGAGCAGCATCGGCGAAGCGCCGTGCGCGTCGCGCGCCTCGCCTCGCGCTTACGGGGCATGCTGGTCAAATCCGGGCAGTACATGTCCGCCCGGCCCGACCTGCTGCCCGAGGCGTACATCGAGGCGCTCGCGGGGCTGCAGGACGCTGTACCGCCGAGACCGTACCACCTGATTGCAGAGCAGGTTAGACGTGAGCTCGGGGCGCCGGTTGAAGAGGTCTTCGCCACTTTCAACCGCACGCCGGTGGCCTCCGCGTCGCTTGCACAGGTTCACGAGGCCACGCTCAAAGACGGCCGCCGGGTGGCGGTGAAGGTTCTGTATCCCGATATCGAAGGGATTGTGCGCGCTGACCTGCGTAACCTCGGTTTGATCGTCAGTATTGTCGGGCGGATCTGGCCACGGTACGACTTTCGCGTCATTTATCGCGAAGCCAAGCGTCTGGTGCCGATCGAACTGGACTTTCGCAACGAGGCGCTGAACCTGGAGCGCATCCGGGGTGAACTGGCGCACCGGCCAGATACGCTTGTACCTGCGCTGGTGCCCAAGTTGTGCCGCACCCGTGTGCTGACAATGGACTTCGTGGATGGGATCAAGATCAGCGATGTTGCGGCCTTACAGTCCGCTGGAATTGACCCGACACAGGTCGCGGAAGCGGTGGTCGATATCTTTGGTGAACAGGTGTTGCGCCACGGCTTTTTCCATGGCGACCCACATCCAGGCAACATCTTCGTTCTGCCCGATGGACGCATCGCCCTGCTCGACTTCGGTCAGTGCCTGCTCCTTCCCGAGCAGGCGCGGCAGGGTTTCGCGTTGCTGTCGCGTTCTGCAGCCGCCCGTGACCCGAAAGGGATGATCGCGGCGATACAGATGGTCGGCGTTCACCTTCCGAGCACCGATCTCGCTGCATACATGCGCATGGCCGCTCAGACGCTGGGGATCCGAAACGATGAGGAAGCCGAAGCGGCCGGCGACGAGGGAGCCGCCGTAAACGTCCGGATGGCGCGGGGATTTCGCGGCATTTCGCTTGATGGGATTTCAGGCGAAGCGCTGTTCGTATTTCGGGTGCAAGGATTGCTGCGGGGGCTTCGGTCCCGCCTCGGAGCACCAGGGAATGTGGTCAGCGCATGGAGCAGCTATGCGGGCCAGGTGCTTGTGGCGACAGCTGCGGACTGAAAACTGCTATCCCGCCCGTGAGTACGAGGATCAGCGAAAGCGCCTATTTGATCGTTAGCTTGCCCTTCATTTCCGCGGGATGGACATCGCACTGGAAGTCGTAGGTGCCCGGCTGGTCAATCTGAAACGTCGCCGTGGCGGTGGAGCCCGCTGGCACCAGGTCGGTCTTAATGTCGTTGCCGTCCGAGCCCTTGACGATCAGTACGTGCCAATTGTGCAGTGCCTGCCCCTTGTTCTTAACCGTCAGGGCAGCGGGGACACCTTTGTCAACCGTAAACGATGTCTGTGAGAATTTGTTGTCGGTTGTGACCTCGCTCAGACCGCCGCCCGCCCCCGGTACGGTCGCCGCGGTAGCTGCAGTAGCGGATGTGGTCGACGCGACGACCGTGATCGTGCCTTTCATCTCGGTGGGATGCACATCGCACTGAAAGTTATAGCTGCCCGCTTGAGCGATCGTGAAACTCAGGTTCGCCCCTGCGCCCGGCGGGAGCAGATCCGTCTTGATGTCCTGCCCGCTGGCGTCCTTAACTTCGAGAATGTGCATGTTATGCAGCGCGGTGCCCTGATTCTTGATTGGAATTACAATCGGTTCGTTTACCTCTACTGTGTAGGCAGTCGTGCTGAACTTGTTGTCCGTTGTGACCTGCGTAGCCGGTTGCGAACCCACATTTGCCGCCTCACCGGACCCAGCCTCGTGCGTCGGGTTGTTCTGCCGATAAATGCCCGCGTAAATGCCCGAGCCCAGAAGGGCAATGGCGGGTACCGCGATTCCCGCCATAATCATTTGGCGATTGAGCGTGCGCGCCGTGGCAAAGAAGGTGCAGGCGAGCAGGATGAGCACCGCAATAACGAGCGCGATGACCGTAGCCACGTTGGAGGGCACAGCGAGAAGAATCTGAGAAATGCTCAGCACGATCGCCGCGATCACGATCGCGCACCCGACCGGTATGGCGAGCGGGATCAGGAACTTTTCCCTGATCCCCCGTCGCGCTGGCGCAGCTACGGCGTGGTGGTCCATGTCCTCCGCAGGAACTTCGCCGTGATTGTTACCTTCATGCATACCAGTGGACTCCCCTTTGGATTCGCTGCACTCGTGTCGCCAGTGACATTCGGGACGCCAACATCAGCGCTTCGTTATGGCTTCGGATGGGTCAGGCCCATTCGCTGTAGTTCAATCTCTACATCATCCCAGGCGATCTGCGGATAGCCTTCTCGGTCAAGCGCCTCCAGTGCATCGGGGTGGTCGCGTTCCTCCTGGTTATACCAGCGGAAGAAAACGACCGTCATCAGGCCGAAAATGAGGAATCCGCCTGCGAGCTTCATGATCAAGCCGGCCAGCACCTGGTCTTGAAAAGGCGATAGGCCCCAGCGGCGCGGCGCCGTCTGGTAGAACGGATAGAGAATCGTCGTGCCCAGAGTCATAAAAGATGCCACGACGGACGGCACCAGCGACTGGACAAACAGATAGATCATCTGCAGACCGAACGACATACGGGGAAGCTCGGGCAAAGGACTGAAAACGGGCCACCACATCACGAGTGCGGTAAACATCAGCAGAATATGAGCGAAAAAATGCGCCTCATGGTGTCGCAGAACGTAGTCCATGAAGTTGGGTAAATGCGTGAACACCGTCGTTAGATTGAAGATCGCGAATGCGATCACCGGCAAGGTCAGGAAGCGAGCGATTGGGAAGATCCATTTCCGAGTCAGTACCGGGCGGACCATCCAATCGGGCGTTCCCAACAACAGAAGGGGCGCCGCGACCATCGTCATCAGTAGATGCTGGATCATATGCACGTTGAACAGGTAGCGCTCGCCCCAGTCGTGGATGGGGGTGCCTGCCGCAACCCACAGCACGAAGACCCCGAGTGAGTAGAGCATGAGCTGCCGGCGTTTCAGCCTGCGGTCAAGAGGATGCCGTCGCGCACCTCGGACCGCAAGCGCCAGGTAGCCGCCTTCGAGCACCAGTATCCAAAAGAGAACGTCCGGATGTTGCTGCCAGCCCATCGCTTACCGGCTACCCGGCCGAAATTGAAACTGCGGCTTGCATCGATGTCCCATGTTCAGGGCATGCCATTAAGCGTCAGGATCGCGACGAAGAATGCTGCTGCCGCGAGAAAAAGGCAGGCGGTAAACATCATCACAAACAGCCGTCCGTCAAAACGCAAATGCATAAAGAAGGCCGCAACGGTCATGAACTTGATCGCCGCAAGCGCGACGAGGGCGACGATGATCAGGACCCTGGAGATGCTGCCATAGAAGTAGTACAGAATCACCTCGATGAAGGTGACCACGGCGAGGAACGCGGCTATGCGCACGTACTCCAGCTGGCTGGGTACATGTGGCTCATGATGTCGCTCATCTATTCTCGGAAACCGCGCCTGGGTTGGCTGTGTCATGCGGGCTCTCCCATCAGAGCAGTTAACGACCGCTTGCCGGTACGCGGCAGCGCAGTTCGCGCCGCCTAAACCTTGGTCAGGTATACCAGTGTAAAAATGATTATCCAAACAACGTCAACGAAGTGCCAGTAGAGCCCGATAAGCTCCACGGTACCGCTGCTCGAGCGGGGCAGCTTGCCTCGCACCGACTGAACGAAAAGCGATAGCAGCATCAGCACACCGACGGTGACGTGTGCCCCGTGAAAGCCGGTGAGCACGAAGAACGAGGTGCCGAAGAGGTTCTTGTCGAGCGTCAGTCCCTTAGAGACGAAGTCAGTGAACTCGAATGCTTGACCGCCGATGAATGTCGCCCCGAGAAGCGCGGTCGCAAGCAACCATACCCGCAGCGCCCGCTGGTCGCCGCGCTGAATGGCCGCCAGGGCGAGCACCATGGTCAGGCTGCTCATCAGCAGCACAAAGGAGCTGACCGAAGTGTAGGGGATATTGAAGACATCCTTGGGGTACGGACCCTCCAGACTTCGGCCGCGGTAGAGCATAAAGGTCGCGATCAGCGAGCCGAAGAACATGCACTCGGAGGAGAGGAACGACCACATGAACAACTTGTGATTTGAGTAGCCCGTAGAGGTGGGCTCCGAATGAGGCGCGATGGCCGCGTCATTTACC
>JBBRGK010000099.1:0-8646 GCA_038240805.1 Dehalococcoidia bacterium
GGAAAGTTCATCTCTCAGTTAGAGACCTGTGTTTCACGGCGAGGGCGGCTGGAGAGGTTGACACCCTCACCACCACCAATGCGTTACTGTAAACCGGCAGACTCTCAACGCCGGGAGACCAGCCTATGACCGCTCAAGTTCCAGCCACTGCCAGAACCCGCAGTCGCCAGATTCCCACGCAGCAGTCGCTGAACAGCGTCGTCTGGTCGGTGTGCGACATCATGCGGCGCTCCAACCTTGCCGGGGCGCTGCAGTATGTGCCGGAGCTGACCTGGCTGCTGTTCCTGCGCATTCTCGATGAGACCGAAAGCGAGGAGCTGGAGCGGAATGAGGCGGTCGGCACCGACTTTACGACCTCGCTTGAGGCGCCGTATCGCTGGCAGGACTGGGCCTCGCCGGCAGGGGCCAAACGCAGGCAACTGACCGAGGACGGCACCTTCGGCGACTTCTTTGCCTTCGTCAACACGGAGCTGTTGCCCCACGTGCACGGACTGCGTGACCGGCCGAACGCTACGGCGCGGCAGCAGGTGATCAGCCAGATCATGTCCGGCGTCGAGCGGGTGCGGATCGATACCGAGCGCAACCTGCTCGACATCCTCGACAAGCTCGAGACGATCCGCTCGGCCGCGATCGACGACACGCACATCTTCGCCCTCTCGCAGGTCTACGAGGGGCTGCTGCTGAAGATGGGCGAGAAGGGCAACGACGGCGGTCAGTTCTTCACCCCGCGCGAGGTGATCCGGGCGATGATCCGGGCCATCGACCCGCTGCCCGGCGAGACGGTTTACGACCCCGGCTGCGGCACGGGCGGCTTCCTGGCGCAGTCGTATGAGTACATGCGCGAGCGGCTGGGCGATGCCGCCAGCGCCGAGCAGCTGGACACGCTCAAGCGGCGCACCTTCTATGGCCGCGAAAAAGACAACGCGATCTACCCGATCGCCCTCGCCAACCTGGTCCTGCACGGCATCGATGAGCCGCACATCTGGCACGGCAACACCCTCACCGGCGGCGAGATCTACGGCGGCCTCTTCCAGGGGGCGCCGCCGCTGTTCGACGTGGTGCTGATGAATCCGCCCTTCGGCGGCAAAGAGGGCAAAGAGGCGCAGACCCGCTTTCCTTTCAAGACGGGCGCCACCCAGGTGCTTTTCCTGCAGCATGTGATCGACAGCCTCAAGCCGGGCGGGCGCTGCGGCATCGTGCTCGATGAGGGGGTCCTCTTCCGCACCAACGAGATCGCCTTCGTGCAGACCAAGCGCAAGCTGCTCGACGACTGCGACCTCTACTGCATCCTTTCGTTGCCGGGCGGCGTCTTCACCGCGGCCGGCGCCGGCGTCAAGACGAACCTGCTCTTTTTCACTCGCGGCAAGCCAACCGAGCGGGTCTGGTACTACGATCTCTCCGATATCAAGGTCGGCAAGAAAACGCCGCTCACGCTCGACCGCTTCGAGGAGTTTCTGCGCCTGCTGCCAGACCGCGCCGGCAGCGAGCGTAGCTGGACGGTGTCGCGTCAGGAGATCGAGGCGAAGAACTACGACCTCAAAGCCGTGAATCCCAACGCGAAAGACGAGGGCGACACCCGCACGCCGGCGGAGCTGCTGGACCTGATCGAGGCGAAGGGGCGCGAGTTGAGCGAGGCGCTGGCGGCGCTGCGGCAGATGTGACGGTTGCAGGGAACGTCATCGGCGTCCCGACTCTATCATCTGCAACTGACGACGTGCCGGCCGGTCCGGCTGAGATGGCGCCTATGCGCCCGCCATCGCCTGCTCCACGTCGTAGCTCCAGATCCAGTCAAACCGGGCTATGGGCGCCTCCGGGTTGTCGCGCAAGCGGGAGTTCCGTGCCGCGTCTTCGGCCGGGTCATCAAGTTGCGCCTGTCGCCCGGCCTCACGCGATGCGCCCTGGACGGCGGCCGTCCGCTCCTTGCGCAAGGCGGCGTACCGCTCAAGCGCCTCCTGAGGGTAAGCGTGGCCGCGTTTCAGGCAACCCGTCAGCATGTACGCATCCTCGATGCTCTGGCTGGCACCCTGCGCCATATATGGCAGCATCGGATGGGCCGCATCGCCAAGCAGTGTCACACGGTCCTGCGTCCATCGGTCGAGCGGCACACGGTCGAACAACGCCCACTTGAATACCTGCTCGGTTGCGGCGATCAGCGCCCGTACGGGCGGATACCAGTCCGCATAGTCTGCCAGTACCTCGTCGCGATCGCCACGCGCCGACCACGACTCTTCCTGCCAGCCGGCATCGCTCCGCACATTGCCGACCCAGTTCACCTGCTGGCCCGCCGAAACATAGAAGGTCACAAACTGCTTGCCCGGCCCCCAGAATGAATGGTGGCGTAACTCCAGCCCGCTTTCCTGCGCGACGCTGGCCGGCGCCACGCCACGCCAGGAGAATTGTCCAGACCAGATCGCACGGTCTGGGCCTGCGACGTGCTCTCTGACCACCGAGTGAACACCGTCGGCGCCGATGAGCAGGTCGCCGCTCGCCTCGTGCCCGTCGGCGAACCGAACCTTGACGGCACCGGCCTGCTGCTCAACCGCCACGCAACGGGCGCCGAGGGTAATCTGCGCTTCGCCGAGTGCGCTGCGCAGCACAGTGTGCAGATCCGCGCGGTGCAGATGATAGAACGGAGCACCCCAGCGGCTGCGTGCTGCCTCAGCCAGTGGTACCCGGCCCAGCAGCCCTCCGGTCTGCCAGTCGCGTGTATCTAGCGAGAGAGACTCGACCGCTACAGCGCTGAGCGTCTCGGTAAGTCCCAGGGAGTGCAGAACCCTCACGGCGTTGGGGCTGACCGCGACACCAGCGCCCACTTCGCGCAGGACGCTGGCTTGCTCGTAGACATGGACATCGAAGCCCGCCTGCCGCAACGCCAGCGCGGCGGTCAGGCCGCCGATTCCCGCGCCAACGATCAGAATTCGCATGGGCATCCTTCCGACGAAAGCATCCGACCCCTGCGTCAACCATCACTTGAGAGCATGGTTGCTGTGGCGCGCAACATCTTCAGGTCGTTAGACGGGGATCGCTTCAAGGACGTGGTAGGCCGGACCTGCCGGGGTCAGCAACTGGAGCCGGAAGCCGGCCGACGCCAGCACCGTCTGCCATTCTTGTTCGGTTCGCTCTCGGCCTCCGGCATTACCGACCAGCATGTGGATGTCGCGCAACTTCGTCACCGAGAAGCTGTTGTCCGCCGGCATCACCCGTTCGATCACCAGCAGTATTGCGGTAGCAACCATGGCCTGCCGGCACTGCCGCAGAATATCCATGGCGCGATCATCATCCCAATCATGAAGCACAGTGGCGAGCAGGTAGCAGTCACCTCCGGCGGGCACCGCCGCGAAGAAGTCACCTCCGATCAGCTCGCAGCGGTCTGCAACACCACCCCCAGCAAGCACCTCGCGACCTTCGTCCACGACATGCGGCAGGTCGAACAGCACCCCGCGCAATGCCGGCTGCGCCTGGAGAATAGCGGCGAGCAGCGTGCCATTGCCGCCACCAATATCGATCACGGTGCCACGCTCCGGGAAGCGGTAGTGGGCAACGACTGCTTTCGCCTTCTGGCGCGTGAGGTCGCCCATGTAAGCGTTGAAGCGGGCGTTGGCGTCCGGGTGCTGCTCGCGATACTGCCAGTTCGGCAGGCCGTACACGCGCTCAAACGCCGGCTGACCGGTCTGCACGCTGTAGAGCAGCTCTCCCCAGACCGGGTAGAAGTCGCTGCCCTCCGCTAACGCCATCGCTCGCAGCGAGCCGGGGGTACCCGTTCGTAGCAGCTCCGCCATCGGGGTCAGCTCAAACTGCCCGTTTTCCTGTTCGGTGAACACGCCATGACCGGCAAGTGCTCGCAGCAGCCGGTAGAGCGAAGGCCCATGGGTTTCTGTCGCAGCGGCGAGCGTCTCTACCGATTGCGGTCCGCCAGCGAGGAGGTCGGCGATGCCAAGTCGGGCGGCCACGTGGAGTAACTGCGTGCGTTGGTAGCCCCAGATCAGGTCCGAGAGTTGTGCCCCTGGCGGCCCGGTGTTCTCGCTCATGCGTGCTCCGCCTTGACCACTCAGTCTCGTGCCATCTCGCTGACCTGTTCCGCACCGCTCTTTAGATGTATAAGCGCGGCACACGTCCTAGCGCGGCACAGAAGAGCTCAACCCGGAAGGCGTCAGGGTCCTCACCCCAGCGCTCGATCTCAGCAACGATCGCATCGAGGTGCGCCTGATCGGCCCAGCCCTGCTCAACCACGGTCTGCTGGAAAACCTCGCCGCGAGCCATGACAGCTTGCATGGCCGCGATGGTCCGCACGGCCTCGGCCGTGCCGTGACTTTTGCAACTGGCGCTTGCCTCAACGTCGACGAAGCCTGCTTCGCGGAGCAGGGCGCGGTACGTTTCTGGTGCCGAGATAGGCACGCCGTTCTTCGCCTTGGCGCGGTTCAGCAAGGCGAAGAAATCGCGCAGCAACGGCGTGGCGGGGTCAATGATCGGCTCACCGGTCTGCAGGTCCTTCACCGCCACAATGCCACCGGGGCGCAGCACACGGCGGAACTCGTGCAGCGCCGCGAGGCGGTCGCCCACATGCATCAGCACTGCGTGCGCGAAGACGACATCAAAGGACGCATCAGCATAGGGGAGGGCGAACAGGTCCGCCTGTTCAAAGCGCACGCTGCTAATCCCGCGTTCGGTTGCAAGGGCGCGGGCGCGTTCCAACTGGACCGGCGCCTGGTCAACGCCGATGACCTCGCCGGGTGCGACGAGCTCGGCCAGATCGAGGGTAATCGTTCCAGGTCCGCAGCCGACATCGAGCAGACGCATTCCGGGCACCAGATGTGGCAGGAGAAAGTCGGCGACACTGACGGCGGAGCGCTCAAGCATATAGCGGTGCGCGACGTCACCGTAGCCCGCCACGTAGACGGCTCGCTCTGCGGCACGGGGGTCGTTGTTCATGCGCCGTAGTATAGCAGTCGTGTCGCTGTTCGTGCGGAGCCCGCGGAGGCTGGCTTTCGGCGCCTGCATCAACGTAGGCGTGAACGATGGCCGGTACCTGCATCGATCTCTTGCTGCCACTCCAGTATGCGTCCGTGTTTAACAGCTCAACAACGGCGAGTGGCGATGCCTGAGCGTGGTTACGCAGCCGGGTGTATCCCGTCCATTGCCCGCTATCACCGGCCCAGAGCCCTTCTGATGCCTGCTGACACCGAGTATTGATGACGCAGCAGTGAATCAGGCAATCAAAGCGTCCAGAACCTTCGCCGTGTTGGTGTGCAGCAGGAAGTGCCCGGCATTGGGGACCGTGGTCAGCATTGAGTGCGGAATGCGGGCCGCGAGTTGAGGCCCGTTCACCGGCAGGGCCAGCGAGTCGTCTTCACCCTGCCAGATCTGCATCTCGCCGCCGATATCTTCGAGCCGGAAGCCCCACGGTGCGTACATCACCCGGTACTCCTGGATCTGCCCGGCCGGCCCCTGGCGCAGCGATTCATAAAAGAAGGCGGTCGCGTCGTGCGCCGACAGGGGCGACACCACCGCCTTGTCCGCAGGCGAGAGGTCGCGCAGCAGGCTCCACTTCACCACGGCGGGCGGCATCTGTTTGGAGAACATCAGCAACGCGCCGGCAAGCCACGGCGCCTTGCCGGAGAGCGCCCCGAGAATGCGGTCGGTGAGAAAGCCAACCTGCCCCTGGCCAGCGGCATCGGTGAGCGGCACTACGCCGCCGACCGCGGCGGTGCGCGTCAGCCGCTCCGGCGGGATGCCATACGCACAGGCCATCGCATGAATGGCGCCCAGCGACCAGCCGAGCACGGCGAACTTCTTGATCCCGAGCCCGTCGGCCAGGGCCATCACATCCTTCGGCCAGTCCAGCAGCGTCCGGTTCTGCTGCATGCTGGAGAGGCCGAGCCCCGGCCGGTCCGGTGCGATCAGGCGCACGCCCCGTTCGGCGCAGATCGACGAGGCCCACTCCACATCCAGCCGCGAGCTGAGGCCGCCGTGGCAGTAGATCACCGGCGCCCCTGCCGGGTCGCCCCAGTCCGCATAGCCGAGCATGCGGCCATCGGGAAGCCGGACACGTCGGGCGGTGCTCACCGGGGCGGTATCAGGGGACTTACGGGCCATGCAGGAGCCTCGCTTCTGGTAGATCCGACCCTGTGTTTACGATCGGGTGATGCAACCGGGCAGACACGACCGGGCGGGTCCGTGCGGCGCGGCAGCAACCGCTTCGTCACATCCCGTTTCTCACCGGCGGCCCGAGCATATCACGGCGGACGGCGTCGCGAGGCTGATGCTCCGCCATCTCCTCCCAGAACGCCAGCGCTGTCTCATAGAGCCGGATGCCCAGCGCCAGCGGCGCCATGCGCGGGTCGGAAAACGGCCGCAGCGGGTTGGACTGGCCAAAAAGGCGAATGCGCTCCAGGAACGCGCGATGGGCATCCACCTGGGCTCGGGCGAGCGCCACGACGTCTGCCTCCTCCACCAGCTCGCTGAAAAAGAGCTGCAGCTCACCCATGTCCCGCAGCTCCACGGGCGACGTTGATGGCTGCTTGAGCCAGGCGCGCAAGGTCTCCCGCCCCGCATCGGTGAGCGCGTAGACGCGCCTGTGACGGCCGCCCGCCTCCTGCTCCTCGGCCAGCAGACCGGCAGCCGCCAGGCGTGACGGTTCCTTGTAGAGCTGCGAGTGCGGGAACGGCCAGAAGTTGCCGACCGAACGGGCGACCGCGAGCTTTAGCTGGTAAGGAGTCGAGGGGCCGCGCAGGGCGAGCATCCCGAGGACCACGTAGGAAACCGGGCCGAGACGGAGTGTTGACAACATCTGTTTCGTATCGTATCTTTCGGATCATTCTACGCCACGCGGGGGTGCTCAACAGGAGGAAAGTGGCTATGGGTATTCTTGCACGCTTCACCGGACTCTTCCTCGCGGTCGCGATTCTCAGCCAGGCCGGACAGGTCCACGCCCAGCAGCCTCCCGACATTCAGACCGTGGTCGCCAGCTATAAGCAGGCGATCATCAAGGGAGATGGCGCCACGGTCGCGGCGCTCTTCGCGGACGATGTCGTCGTCAGCGACCTGGGCACAACAGCAAGCGGCAAGGCGGCAGCGCTTGAAGAGCTTCGCCAGGCGTTCGCCCAGAACCCGAACTTCAGCATCGCCTTCAGCGACACCAGCTACGTGCTGAATACGGCAATCCAGCGCTTTGCTTTCGCCTCCGACCCGATTCGGGCGGCCGGTTTCAACCGGATCTGGGCGATCGAGACCCTGGTGGTCCAGAACGGCAAGATCGCGAGCTACACGGCCGTCTTCGACAGCAGCGACGCCGAAACGGTGCGGTTCCTGAAGGCGGTATCGGGACAGTAGAGCGAAAGGAGCAGACAGGATGGCATCGATAGCGTTTGCGCTTCCCCTGCAACCAGGACAGACCGAACCGTGGCGTCATTGGAGCACGGAGCTCGCCGGACCGAAACAGGCGGAGTATCGCGCCTCGCGGCAGCGTTTTGGCATCACGGTAGAGCGAGCCTACCTGCAGCAGACACCGATGGGCAATTTCGTGGTGGTGTACATCGAGACAGGGGACATTGAGCGAGCCATGGGCGGGCTCGCGACTTCGCAGGATCCGTTCGATGTCTGGTTCAGGCAAAAGGGGCTGGAGCTCTGGGGCATCGACCTGGGTCAGCCGGACGCTGCGCCCATGCTTGACTCGCTCTTCGACGTGCTCAGCTCGTAGAGCTCGCTTAACTGCGGCGACCTCACTCCGTGCTCCCCGTCCATCCTCGGCGTCCGTGCAACGCAACCAGAGATCGCCGACCTCACCCCTAACCCTCTCCATTGCCTGCGGGCAATAGAGAGGGCGATCGGTGGTTGCCAGATACGAGCTTTGAGGATGGACGGTAGCGACTTGCTGTAGCCGCTCCGCTCCGCGCGAACAGTCGAACGCTAGACTGCTGCTGTCTTCGCGTCTGTGCGCAGCATCGCAGCAACCCATGGCCGCCCGTCCATCCTCAAACCCCGTGGACGCACGCAGAGATCGCCCTCTGCAGCGCAACACCCCCGTCCATCCTCGGCGTCCGTGCAACGCAACCAGAGATCGCCCTCTCTACCGGCCGCAGCCGGTGGAGAGGGTCAGGGGTGAGGCCCGTTTTCCGCGGGCGGCGGCGATTGGCCGGTAGCGGCCCGCGTCGAGCGAAACTGCTGCAGCAGCAACAGGTCATACATCCCTTTCAGCACGCCGCCGGCGATCAGCGGCCAGCCGAAACTGCTGTGGCTCAGCATCACGCCCGCGAGCAGTGGCGTTGTGGCCGCGGCAAGGCTGCGGGGCACGTTTGTCACGCTTGCCGCAGCGGCGCGCTCGCGCACCGGCACCACCAACATCACGTACGATTGCCGCGCCGGCACGTCCATCTGCGAGAGCGACATCCGCAGCAGCAGGAACGTCACCGCCAGCACCGCGTTCGGCATCAGCGCCGCCAGCACCAGTAGCACATTCGAGGGCAGGTGCGTGTAAACCATCGTATTGATCAGGCCGATCCGCTTTGCCAGCTTCGCGGAGACAAGCTGCGAGAACCCCGCCAGAACACCGGCGACGAAGAACACCGCCCCCGCCGTTGCCACCGACATGTCGAACCGGCGAAACAGCCACAGCGCCAGCAGCGACTGCACCACGAAGCCGCCGCCCAG
>JBBRGK010000100.1:0-8631 GCA_038240805.1 Dehalococcoidia bacterium
GGCCGGTACGCCCTTGTTGAAGAAGCCCTGGCCGTTGTTGATCCAGTCCTTCAGGTAGTCGACCGTGACGACCTGCAGCTTGAAGCCTGCGTCGGCAAGCATGCCGCGAACGGCGTCCGAGGTGGCGTTGAAGGTGTCGCCGTAGGCGTTGTTCGGGTAGTAGAACTTGAACTCGGTGTTCGCCTGGCCGGCGGCGTCCAGCAACTGCTTGGCGGCCTTCGGGTCGGGCTTGAACCACTTGGCGGCGTCACCGATGTCCTTGCCCTGCGGATCGAGGAACCACTTGCCCAGCCCGGCGTTGACGATGTTGGTGAACACCGCTTTGCCGTTGCCGTACAGCGCATCGATCAGCGCCTGGCGATCGATCGCCAGCGAGGCTGCCTGGCGCACCCGTTCGTCCTTGAACGGGCTGTCGGCTGCCAACACGTTGTAGAAGAAGAGGAAGTGCATGCCGTTGGGCACGTACTCGGTGACAGTCGCCTTCGACACCGCCTTCTTGATCGCGTCGAGGTCAGACGACGGTACGCCGAGCACATCGAGCTGGCCGGCCTGGAACTGCGCTTCCTGCGTGGCGGTTGCTGGGATGATGTTGCGCTGCACGCCGTCCGCGTAGGGGAGGCCTTTGATGAAATAGTCGGGGTTCTTCTTCCAGGTGAACGAGGTCGGGGATGAGTTGACGTAGATCCACGGCCCCGTGCCGACCATCTGCATCGACGGGTCGATCTTGTTGTCGTTAATCTCCTTCGGCATGATCCAGAGGTACTGCGGGTTGGCAAGCTTGTTCAGGAACGGCGCGTACGGCGCCTTCAGCTTCCAGACGAGCGTGCTGTCGTCGGGCGTGGTCAGGCTGTCGACGATCGGCGTATAAATGCCGCTGTTGGTGTTCTTGTCGTCGGTCGTGAAGCGGTCCCAGCTCGCTTTGACATCGGCCGAGGTCAGCGCCCGGCTGAGCGGCGGGTGGAACATCACTCCCTGGCGCAGCTTCA
This sequence comes from Dehalococcoidia bacterium, assembly GCA_038240805.1. GTDB lineage: Bacteria > Chloroflexota > Dehalococcoidia > CAUJGQ01 > CAUJGQ01 > JBBRGK01. Next base: position 987 of record JBBRGK010000100.1, read on the forward strand.
TCGTGTAGGTGAGCCCGTCCGGCGTGACCTGGTAGCTACTGACCAGGTCCGGGATTGGCTCCCGCGAGAGCGACGTCTTCGGATCAGCGCCGGAGTTGAAGCGGAACAGCCGGCTGTAGGAGTGTCCGGCGAGTTCCTGCGAACGGTAGGTCGTGTTCTCGACCGGGTCGAGGTTGGCGGTGCCGACCGTAATGTAGTTGATCGTGCCGCCGGTCTTGAAGTTGCCCGCTGCCGGTGGCGCTTTGGCTGCCGGAGCACCGCCCGCCGCGGGAGAACCACCCGCCGCAGGGGAACCGGCGGCGCTCGGTGAGCCAGAAACAGCCGCTGCCGTAGCCGCCCGCGTGGCAGCGGGAGTGCCCGCCGGCACTGAGCTGCTGGCCGCAGCCTTCGTCGCCGTGTTCGCGTTATTGTTCGAGGAGTTGTTATTGTTGCTGCTGCTGCAGCCTGCAAGACCAAGAGCCGCTACTCCAGTTACGGCCACGCCGCCGCGGAGCAGCCCTCGCCGGTTCAGCCGGCCACCCGCCAGCCTGCGCCAATAGTTGTCCGAGTCATAACTGCCCATCCAGACCCCTCCTCATCTGAGCCCCCCACCCGGTGAGCCCTCTACCGGCGGTGCCGGTCCATCCCGGGCGCACGGCCCGCTCCGATACTGCAAACTGTCGAAGCTGACCGCCAGATCCACAACCGGGCATAACGTTGCTGTCGCCCGGTGTGCCCAATCATAGTCTCAACTCTCCCAGAGTCAATAGTCGGTTACAGGATTCTGCCTTCGACACCTGCCGGACAGGCCTTTTTGCTATGGATCCGGCTGGCATGTGCAGCCTGGCAGGCAGACAATTTAGCCGAAAAGCCGGCACCAGACGGCGAAGGTGGTTGACTTGAACCGGGCAGGATCCACGCACCGTCATACGTCGTTCCTTTCGGTCGGCGGCGCCGTCGTCGCGCTCCTGGTCGTGGTGCTGTCGCAGTTGGCCCACACCCTGGCACCTCCAGCTGGCGGCGATATTCCCTGCGCCACGCAGCCACCGCTCAGCGTCTCTCTCCCGGTCACGCTCCCTGATACGTCTATTACGTCCGGTACCGGTGGCCTGGTTTCCTCGTTCACCGCCACGCCAGGGGCCAGACTGCAACCCACGCCTGCGTCCACGCCTGCGTCCACGACCACGCCCGCCGCCGCAGGACCCGGACCGGCCACGCCAACGCCAACTGCGGAGACTCCGCCGGTGGCGATCCGAAGCCTCTTCCGTGCCGACGATCCTCCTGCCGCCCACGGCCTGGTCATTACCGGCGGCCCGCTCATGCCGTGGGTGATACCGCAGCCATGCCGGCTTACGGGCGAGCAACGCCGCAGCCGGCCATTGCCCTGCGTCAACCTGCTGCCACCGGCAAGCGTCCTCTGTATCTCCGGCGCTTCCGGCAGCGGACGGCTGAGTACTGATGCGAGTGCGCCAACCTTCGCCGTGCAGGCCGAACGCGTCACGTTGCGCGATGCGAGTAGCACTCTGCGCCTGGACGTGTTGCAGGGCTACTTCCGCTACGACGATCCCGGCCGGGGTTTACTGTTGCTCTGCCCCCGGATCAGCCTGCTAGAACGGATTGGGTCAAACGCTCGCCGGTTCAGCGCTGCCTGCAGCAATCGCGGAGCAGACGGCTGGAGCGTTTCCGGCCAGGTGACAGACGGTGGCACGGCCGCACCCGACTCAGCCGGCATCACCATCCAGGCACCCGACGGCAGTCAGTTCGCTCTCGTCGGCGCGTTGCCTGTGGGAGGCATACACGTGGACGACCTGCCCGAAGATAGGCCGTGAGCCATGCAGCGTGAGCCCGGGCGCCAGGCGCCTCCCGCTTTGTCTGAAATATGCCTGCCCGTATGCTAGGAATAGGCAGGCCATTTCCGAGGAGCATACATGCGCCGCTTACCAATCACGCTCGCACTCGTCGCCATCGCCGCTACTGCGCTCGTCGCGGCCTGTGGTGGCAACAACAACGCGAACAAGAAAACGGCGACCACCGCAGCGCAGCCGAGCACCACGCGGCCGGCGACGGGTGGTTCGCCGTCAGCCGCAGCCGTATCGGGGATAACCGTCCTGCCCGGCGGAATTCAAACGCCCTCGCCGCGCAGCACACAGGTCATCAACCCATCGCCTGGTTGCGCGGCCCAGGCCTCCGGACCGGCCGGATCCCCCGTTGCTGCCGTACCTCCGACGCAGGAACCGCCGTTTGTCCCTGGCCAGCAGCCGGTGCGGCCGTCGGTTGACCTCGCCGCCTTCACCGTGAACCCGGCTTATATTCCGTCGGGATTTAAGTCGCTGGACGCTGACCAGCCAAAGCCGGTCTCGATCTCGGCCTCAGATGTCGCTTCGACCGCCAACAATCCGCAGGGAACGCTGGTGCATCTGAACAACATCGGCTTCCTCGGCGGGCGTCAGCAAGGCTGGAGCGCCCAGGCGGTGCAGGGACGCATCCCGACGATCTACGTGCTGCACCTGGTCTTCAATAACGATGCCGGCGCATCGGAGTTTCTGCGCAATCCACCGCTAGGGGCGCTGCTCTGCGCAAAGCCCGAGCCAGGCCCGCCGATCGGGCAGGAGGCGCTGCACATCTTTTATCAGTATCAGACACCGGGCGGCGCTGGCCCTGCCGATGGCCACTCGGTCTACTGGCGCTGTGGACGGATCGTCATCGGCGTCAACGACTCAAGCGTCCCCGGCCAGGCGACTCAGGGAGTCGTCGATGACCTCGCTCGGAAGATCCAGGCTGATTTCATCAAGACGCAGCCCTGCTCCTAAATAGCAATCGGGTTTGACGCTCTATGACCCGGCTTTGCCCGGCAGATGCTCGGTGATCTTCGCGTTCTTTTTCAGGTTGGCGAGATATGCTGTCGAAGCATCCTGCTGTTTCGCCTGCGTCAGCTGCGTCTGGATGTCGGCCTTCACCTGATCCAGCGTCTTGCCCTGGTACTGGGTATCCTTGCCCTGGTCAAACGCCTGTTGCACCTCGGCATCGCTCGCCGGACCCTGGTCGCCCACCAGCTTTTGCACCAGCAAACTGCGCCGGATCCGGTCTCGCAGCTCGAATTCGGTCAGATGCTGAGAGTCGAGCGCCTGTCGGTAGGCAACGTCCGTTGGGAACTGCTTCTTGATATCTTTGAGCTTGGCGTCCACATCGTCGGCGCTGACTTTTACTTTCTTGCGCGCCGCGTCCGTGTCGATGAGCCGCTGATCAACCAGATCATCGAGCACCTGCTGCCCGTTGGCGCCGGCGACAGCCCTGTCGTAGTCCGTCCGCGAAATAGAGGAGCCGTTCACCGTCGCAACTGAGGGTCCGGGCTTGAGCACCTGGTAGATGCTGAACGCCGCCAGACCGACGATCAGGGCGGCCGCGATACCTGCCATCGCGGCAAAAACGCCCCGCCGCATTACGACGACCCGTTCTTCGACGTACTCGACGCCATCCTCGTCGTCCTCATCGTCGTCGCGATCCTCGGCCGCCTCCGCGTCATCGTCCGCATCGACCGGTACCGTCGCGTGAGCTTCCGGCGTAACACCTGGTGTCCACGGCTCCGGCTCCAGCGGCGCATCCTCACGAGCCGCGGCGCCCTCATTAACAGGCTCGTGGATTTCTGGAGCCGGTTCGCCGGTTGGTTGGCCGGTCCTATTAGTGATGTTCTCCGCCACGCGTCCTCCTTGATAAAAACCACGAGAAATAACGACGCGCTCCGATAGACAGCGCAGTCGTGTAAGTCGAAGCTGGATGTGCTTCTTTTCCTCATTAGAGCTTATCAGACGGGTGCCGGAGGCCCTGAACCAGCGGGGGCTCAGCTCAGTGAGCGCGGTTCAGCAGCGCGATGATCTCATCGCCATAGGTTCGCAGCTTCCACGGTCCCAGCAGACCGGACGCCGAAAGCGCTGCCGCGTCGCGCGGAGGGTTCGCCGCCAGCGCTTTTAGCACGCTGTTGGGGAGGACTACGTCTCCTTCGACTTTGCGAAGGGCAGCAGAAGCGTTGCGCCAGGCACGGAGAGCGTCATAGCGGGCAACTACTGCGTCATCGAGACGTGTCCGCTCGGGGAAAAGCGGGCCTTGACCAGCCGCCCTGGCCACTGCCGCCAGCAGACCGCGTCCGAAGCGCTGCGCGATAAACGGTGAGACACCAGCCAGCGCGTCGATCTCCTGCTGTGTCTTCGGCGCAGCACGTGCGACCGCGATCAGGGTCGTGTCCGGCATGACCCGGAAAGGCGGCTTGTTGCTGCGCCGTGCCAGCTCATCGCGCAGACGGTAAAGCTCGCGCAGCACCGGCCGCAGGGCCGGCTCCATGTCGTGAGCGCCCTTCACCCGCCAGAAGTCGTCTGGGTCAAAGCCGCGCTCGGCTGCCGGCGTCTGCTCGAGCCGGGCGAACTCCTCCAGCGACTCTTCGTCGTGGCCGGCCTCGTGAAGCTCCTCGCCGAGCTTGCGGCGCAGAGCGAACAGATGATGCGTGTCCTCGGCTGCGTATTCCAGCGCGGGGCGGGAAAGCGGGCGCTGGGCCCAGTCGATGCGTTGAAACCGTTTGTCGAGCTGCACTCCGTATGCGTCACGCAGCAGGTCCGCGAGTCCCCAGCGTGGATAGCTGAGAATGCGAGCAGCGACCATCGTGTCAAACAGGGTGCTAAAGGTAAACGCGAAGTCCCGCTTGAGCGCCCGAACGTCGTTTTCGGCCGCGTGCATGATCTTCTCAATCTCTGGGTTGGCAAAGACTCCGGCAAGCGGGCGCGGATCAGCGGCGATAGGATCGATGACGTAGTCGGTTGCTGTAGTGGAAATCTGGAGCAGGCAGGTGCGGTGCCAGTAGGAATGAAAGCTGTCGCCCTCGGTGTCGACTGCGATCACCGGCGCAGCAGCGAGGTCCGCCGCAGCCGAGAGCAGCGCCGCATCACTCGCGACGACGATTAGCGCCATCGCGCGCCTATCGTGGCGGGCTGCTCAGGCGGTCTACAGACACAAGAGCCGGCACAGCCAGGTTGTGATCCACAGCGTAGCCGTCTTCGTCCGCGGCGTCGTTTACGCGGTCCGGTGCTTGCTCGGCTGGCGCGATTCTCTCTCCGCCGTGGGTCCTCAGGTAGCCTTTTACGCGGGAGCTGCCCTGCCAGCGCGCCACCATCGCGCTGGTGTAGGTGTCGCCGCAGATCGGACAGGTGATCGCCCTGCCCAGCGGCACGACCAGATCGGCGGCCGCGATCCGTTCGCTGCAACAGCGGTTCACGGCAGCGGCAGCTGCGCCGTTTGGCGAGAGCTGGTAGAAACCGCCAAGATCTTCAACCGTGCACACGAGCCGCTGCTTACCAACGTAGACGTGTCCGTCAGGCGCGTATTCGATCGGTTCGCCGCAGTAGACGCAGTTCCAGCTTCCGTAGCGGCTGTATGGGTAGATCCATTGAAAAAATTCGCGCTCTGTACAGCCGGGAATGATCGTGGCGCGCCCCGGTTCAGAGCGATCGGATCGAGTCACTTTAGACGGCATCTATCGGGACCTCGCGCCTCCGAACTGCGGAGACGGACACGCCGTCATCGTACGTGAGTGCCCGAGGCGCGGCAACGTGAATGCTATGCTGAACCCCTGATAACCCGTGATATCTGAGCGGTCCAGAGAACTTTGGCCAGAGAACTTTTGATATGAGTGGGGGCGGCGATCAATGGGGGTGGAGATCAGGGTCGGGCCGCCGGTGTTGACGATCAACCGCGGCAGCACGTTCATGGTGACGGACCAACACGGCGGGATCGACCAGGCACAGGCTCAGGGAGTGTTCGCCGACGACACGCGCTTCCTCAGCACCTATGCGCTGTACATCAACGACAGGCCGTGGGATCTCGTCACCTCCGCCCAGGTCACCTACTATGCGGCCCGTCTCGACCTTGTGAATCCGCTGGTGCTGACGCCGCACGAGGACCGTGGCGACACGCATCGCCAGATCGCGCCACAGACGCTCGCGCTGACGATCGACCGCGTCGTGGATGAAGGCATTCACGAAAGTTTCTCGATCACCAATTTCTCGCAGGAGCCGGTGCGCTTCAATTTTGAAATCGTGCTGCGTTCCGACTTTGCCGACATTTTCGAGGTAAAGTCAGGCAGCGTTGCTCGGCGAGGCTCGATGCGCACGAACTGGAGCGACGAGCGGCAGGAACTGGCAACCGTTTATACCAACCAGGACTTCGTGCGCAATTTCTCCTACGCGATCGTCGAGTCTGCCACCGCTGCTACCTACGCGAACGGGCGGTTGATATGTGAGATTTCGCTTGATGCGGCGCAACAGTGGCAGGCCTGCGGCCAGATGAGCCTCGGCCGTGACGGCGAGGTCCACCCGTCCATGCGAACCTGCCCACGCCACCAAAGCCGCAAGGGGCACACACCCGAAGTTGGCGGCATGCCGCAGGACGAACTGCTGGCCGCCTGGCGGCAGACCTGCACGAGGGTCGAAACTCCGAATGAACACGTCTACCGGGCGTATGAGCAGTCGGTTCGCGATATGGGCGCCTTGCGGCTGCCGGAGCCGATCGAGCACACAGGCGCATTCGTGCCAGCGGCAGGCGTGCCCTGGTTCGTGACTCTGTTCGGTCGCGACAGTCTGATCGTCTCGTTGCAGAACATGATGGTTCACGCCCCATTCGCTACGGCGACACTTGAACAACTTGCGGCCTACCAGGCGACAGAGCGCGACGACTGGCGCGATGCGCAGCCAGGTAAAATCCTGCACGAGTTGCGCCAGGGCGAGCTTGCCCACTTCCACCTGATTCCGCACACGCCGTACTACGGGACCGCCGACGCGACGATTCTCTACCTGGTCGTGCTGAACGAGGCCTGGAAATGGACTGGCGATCTCGAGCTCGTTCGCCGGCTGCTGCCCTGTGCGGAACGCTGCCTGGAGTGGATCGACCGCTACGGGGACCTGGATGGCGACGGCTTTCAAGAATACAAAACCTTCTCTGACCAGGGCTACGACAATATGTCGTGGAAGGATGCTTACGACGCAGTCGTCTACCCGGACGGCAGCCAGGTGAAGCAGCCCAAAGCCACCTGCGAGCTGCAGGGCTATGTGTACGACGCAAAACGGCGCATGGCCGAGCTGTACGATGCCCTCGGCTCGCCAGAGAAGGCGCTTCGTATGCGCGCCGAGGCGCTGGCACTGCGCGAATCGTTCGATCGCGCCTTCTGGCTGGAGGACGAGAGCACCTATGCCTTCGCGCTCGACCCGGATAAGCGCCACGTCGCCTCGGTTGCCTCGAACGCCGGGCACTGCCTCTGGTCTGGTATCGCCCGGCCCGAACGCGCTGCCTCGGTGGTGGAGCGCCTTTTGCAGGACGACATGTGGAGCGGTTGGGGCATCCGCACGCTGTCGTCGAAAAATCCTGCCTACAACCCGTATTCATACCAGAACGGGTCTGTATGGCCGCATGACAACGGCATCATCGCGGCCGGTTTCAAGCGATATGGCTACTCTGAAGAGGCGAACCAGGTCGGACGCGCCATCTTCGACGCGGCGCGCTGTTTCCAGGCGTACCGGCTGCCGGAGGTCTATTCGGGCATGCTGCGGGTTCCCGACTCGTTCCCGGCGCAGTACATCGGGGCCGACATTCCCCAGGCATGGGCCGCCGGCAGCATCTTCCAACTGCT
>JBBRGK010000101.1:0-8628 GCA_038240805.1 Dehalococcoidia bacterium
GCTGAACGAAGCGCTGCTTCTGCTCCTCGCTACCGTAGCGGATGATCGTCGGCGCTACGAAGCCGACGCCGATGTAGGAGTGCGGCGCCCCCTGGTAGGTCACCTCTTCGACGAAGAGAAACTGCTCCAATGGGCTTTTGCCGGCACCGCCGTACTCGGCCGGAATGGCAATCCCGAGCCAGCCACGCTCCGCCAGCTTGCGCTTGAACGCTTGCTCGCGCTCAAGCGAGGCATCGTCACTGCCGGCCCCGGCGCTGCCACCGATCCCGCCGGCGTCCCAGTTGGCCTGAATGAACCCGGCCACTTCCCGGCGAAACGCTTCCTGCTCCGGGGCAAGCGCAAATTGCATCAGCCGTTCTCCACCTGGGCCGCTGCAAACGAGCTGGCGACCACGCCGCCCTCGTTGAGTGACGCGATCTCCGTCGCGTCGTAGCCCAGCTCCCTCAAGACTTCGTCGTTGTGCTCGCCGAGCGTGTTCGCAGGGCGAAACTCCGGCTCGGTGCCGTCGTCAAAGCGCCAGGCGTAGCCGGGGAAGAGGCGCAGTCCGGCCACCGGGTGATCGCGCGTGCGCAGAAAGCCGCGTTGGCGCAGCTGCCGATCGGCCGCGACCTGTTCATTTGTATACACCGCGCCGGCCGGAACCCCGGCGCCCTGCAATGCTTCCATCAGCTCGACGTTGCCGCGCAGCACGGTTGCCGCGCCCACGGCGGCGTCCAGCTCGGCCCGATGCCGAAGCCGGGAAACCGGCGTGGCGAAGCGGGGCTCCGCGAGCAGCGCCTGGTCCAGTACTGGTGCTGCGGCCAGCCATTCCTCCTGCGTGCGCACGCAGACCTGGATCCAGCTGTCCTCGCCGGCGCAACGGTAGCAGCCGTACGGCGCGAACAGCGGGTGACGGTTCTCCAGGGCGCCGGTCAGGGGGGCGCCGAGCGCCATCTCCAGGAACGGCCCCGGCATGTGGGCCAGCAGCGTCTCCGCCTGGGCGATATCCACCCAGGCGCCTTTGCCGGTCCGCCGCCGCTGCCAGAGCGCCACGCCCGCTGCAAACAGCGCCGTGGCCGCGGCGGCAGCGTCGCTCTGGTACGCCTGCACGGTGGCGCTGACGTCGGAGTCGGCGTAGCCGCGCAGGTAGGGGTGGCCGACCGTGGCGTCGATGCCGCTGCCCATGGCGCGGTAGCCGTGGTACGGTCCGCCGTGGCCCCAGGCGGACATCGAGATCAGGATCAGCTTCGGGTTGAGCTGCGAGAGCACCTCCCAGCCGAAGCCGAGCTTTGTCAGCACGCCTGAAGCGTACGACTCCAGGAAGATGTCCGCCCGTTGCGCCAGCCGCCGCAGCACCTCGACGCCGCGCGGCTCCTTGATGTTCAGCGCGATGCCACGCTTGTTGCGGTTGGAGACGTAGTACCGCACGGCCCGCTCCCAGGTCGGCTGGGCGAGCGGATCGTCATCGACGAAGCCGCTCATGCCCGGAACTGTCGCGATCGGCCGCAGGATACCTGGGCGCGGGTACGACTCGACGTGAACGACATCGGCGCCGAGATCGCCGAGGAAGCTGGCGGCGATCGGGCCAGCCCAGACATCCGTGAAGTCGATCACCCGGAGCCCCTGGTAGGGAAGCGTCGCCATTAGCCGAACACCCCCAGCCCGGCAAGCTCGGATATTTCGCTTCCGTCGCAGTCGAGCCAGCGCACCAGCACCGCGGCCGTGTCCTGCCCCCGAGCAGGGGCGGGCGGCAGCACCGGTGGCGAGACGCCAGCATCCAGCCGGAACGACGGCCCGGGAACAGCGGTGTCGGGGTGCTCGGTGTCGAGCGGGCGGAAGAAGCCGCGCTCGCGGTACTGCGGGTTCGACGGCACCTCCTCCAGCGGGATGATCGGGGCGCAGAGCGTGCCGAACCCCTGCAGCGAGGCCACGATCTCGTCGCGCGTCTTGCTGAGAAAGTGCGGGATCACAATCTCATCGAACTCCTCCTGGTGCTGCGCCAGCGCCTGCGGTGTGTTGAAGCGCGGGTCGGCTGGCAGCCCGGGCAGCCCAAGAAACTGCGCGATCCCGGTGAGGTACTTTAAGCCGACGGCGCCGAGCAGGACGCTGCCATCGGCGCAGGGGTAGGTGTATGGCGGGTAGAAGCCGCGCGGCGTTTCGTAGCCTGCCATCGTCCAGAGCAGGAACAGCGTATCGACGCTCGCGAGCTGCGCTTCCAGGCCGGACACCTCGACCTCGCGCCCGGCGCCGCCGGCGGACGCCTCGAACAGCGCCGCGATCGCCGCGCCGGCCGCCGTGGCCGCGATCTGCGAGGAGACGATCATTGGCGCATAGCCGAGCGGCGCTCTCCCCGCCTGCCCGTGCAGGTGCATCCGTCCGCTCATCGCGAACAGCACGTTCTCCGTCGCTTTCCAGCCGGCGTAAGGGCCACTCCCGCCAAACGGCGTGATCGCCAGCACGACCAGCGCGGCTGACTCCTCGTGCAGGCCGGCGAACGCCAGTCCGCGCGACGCCGCAGATTCCGCCGTCAGCTCATGCACGAACAGGTCTGCCGCCAGCGCAAGCCGGCGCACCAGGGCGCGGCCGTCCGGGTGGCCGTCGCGGAGCGAGACACCGAGCTTGCCCGCGTTCAGGTAGCGGTGCAGGCCGCCGTCGTTGATGCCGGCCGCGCCGGGCGCAAACGGCCCCTCGCTCCTGATCTCGGAGCGCATGCCAGGGTCCTCCAGCAGCACCACCTCGGCGCCGTACTCGCGGAAGAGCTTGCCGGCATAGGCGGCCACGGGGCCGGACTGCAGCTCGAGCACGCGCAGCCCTTCCAGCGGTCGCCAGGGACCGGGCGAATCGGTGACGTGTGCCGGGGCGGTGGTCACTCGCGCGAGTCCTTTAGCTTGCCGTCGCGTTTGTAGTTGATCATCGAGTCGCCGGTGGTCTCGGCGTTGTGCGAGTGCGCCACGTGGTGCAGGGCGAAGGTCGTATTCATCGCGTTGCGGTAGCCCATCGCGTCCCATGCCTCGTTGACCGCCTTCTTCGTCAGCGCCAGGGCGAAGCGGGGCTGTTGGGCGATCTTGCCGGCAAGCTCCAGCGTCACCTGCTCAAGCTGGCCGGCAGGCGCGACCTCGTTGACCATGCCGAGGCGGTGCGCTTCGGCGGCGGTGACGAACTCGCCGGTGAAGAGAAACTGCTTCGCCTTGCGGATGCCGAACTCCCACGGGTGCGAGAAGTACTCGACGCCGGGAACACCGAACTTGACCACCGGGTCGCAGAAAAGGGCATCTTCCGAGGCGACGATCAGGTCGCAGACCCAGGCGAGCATCAGGCCGCCGCCGATGCAGTAGCCGTGCACCATCGCGATCGTCGGCTTGGGCAGGTCGCGCCAGCGCCGGCACATCTCCAGGTAGACCTCTTCCTCGCGGGCGAGGCGTCCCTCCGCGCCTGGTTTGTCGATGTGGGTCCACCAGTTGTTGACGGGCTGGAAGTAGGTGCCGACGTCGCGGCCGGGGCTGGCGATGTCGTGCCCGGCGGAGAAGCTGGGACCGTTGCCGTTGAGCACGATCACCCGCACCTCGTCGTCCTGCGAGGCGAGGTACATCGCCCGCTCGATCTGGTAGGTCATCTCAGAGTTCTGCGCGTTACGGTACTGCGGCCGGTTCAACGTTATGCGGGCGATACCGTCGTCGACGCGGTACTGGACCGCCGTCCATTCCGGTTGCGTCTGGCCTGTAGTATCTGGAGCTGTCATGGCAAAACTTCCTCTCCCGGCATGATACGGGCCGGCTGCTGCTGCATTAGCGGAACTGCGGAATCACCTCGGTCGACATCAGCTCGATCGAGCGCATGATCTTCTCGTGCGGGATGTTGCCCATCTGCATGCATATGATCAGCTCGTCGGCCCCCATCGCCTCGTAGTTTCTCACGGCCTGGATGCAGCTCTGCGGATCGCCGCCGACGATCATCCCGTGTTGCACCATCTCGTCGGGCGTCAGGTCGGCGATCGTGGACTTGAAGTCCACGCCTTTCTCAACGAGGTGCGCGTAGTACTTGTAGGACTCCGGCACGTTGCCGAGGCTGCCCCAGTCGCTGGCGAAGTCGCGGGCGAACTCGCGGTTAAGGCCGTGGTACCACTTCGCCGCCGTCGCTGCCAGTTCTCGGGTCGGCCCGTTCTCATCGCCACAGAGGCCGAGCGTGAAGGCGGCGCACTGGTTGTTGATCACCTCGCTGACCGGCTCGCAGGTCTTGATCGCCTCGCGGTAGGCGGCGAAGGCGCCGGCGAGCCGCTCGGGGTAGCCGATCGAGAGGGCCATCATTCCCAGCCCCTTGTTGCCGGCGATCCGGAACGAGTCGGGCTGGTTGCCGGCCATCCAGATCGGCGGGTGTGGCTTTTGCACGGGCTTCGGCTGGATCGCGCGCGGCGGAATGTTCCAGTATTTGCCTTCGTGGGAGAATACGCCGTCTTTCCACATCTTCGGCACGATCGAAAGCGACTCCTCCCACATCGCCCGCGTGTCCGCAGGTGAGATGCCGAAGCCGGACATCTCCAGCGGCGAGAGCCCGCGGCCGGTGCCGAATTCGACCCGTCCGTTGGAGAGGATGTCGAGCACGGCAATCCCCTCAGCGACCTTCACAGGGTGCTGGAACGGCAGCAGGACGACGCCGTGACCGATGCGGATGTTCGTCGTTTTCGCGGCCAGGTAGCCGAGCGTGATCTCCGGGCGGGAGGAGTGCGAGAACTCCGGCAGGAAGTGGTGCTCGACCATCCAGACCTTGTCCCAGCCCAGCCGGTCGGCAAGGCAGATCTGCTCGATCGCCTCGTTGTAGATGTCCTCGTTGGTGGACTCCGTCCACGGCTTGCGCTTCTGCATCTCGTACAGCAGGCTGAACTTCATTTCGTCTCCTCCTGTCTCATCTGTTTCGCATGTGAAGGATTGGGGTGGCGTAAGCGGTTTGAGGGTCGCTATCCTATCCCGCGTCACCCTCTGTCCTCTTATCCTTTTTCCTGCATGCATACATGAGGGAGAAAGGATGACCACTGGCAGCGTTGCACGGCTCTGGTTGCAGTGACGGGCGCTTGCCGGACACGGCTTCGGCTTACTACAGTGGCCTGCAAACTCACCCGGTGAGCGCCCCCTTCTCCAAGAATTGGGAGAAGGGGGATGGGGGGATGAGGGCGACCGAGGGCGCCGCCTTACCCCAGCAAGAACACCTGGTTGAGGCGGAAACGGGCGTCCTGGTACCAGGCGAGGTTCTGGACTTTCTTCGAGACGCCCCAGCCCTGCTCCGGGTAGCAGAGCACATCCTGCGAGTACACCTTGTCGTGCACCTGCTGCTGCAGGGCGCTGTAGATCACCTTGCGCTGCGCCTGGTCGAGCGTCTGTCGGCCTTTGGTGATCAGGGCGTCGATGTCGGGATCGGTCTGCCAGTTCTTGTCGAAGTGGCCGGCGAAGTTGAACGTGCCGTTCTTCGTGAACGAGAGGTCGACCACCTGGGCGAAGTCGGCGCGGCCGTCGTTGCCCGCCACGCTGGCGCCGGTGTTGCCGTCCTGGTAGAGGATCTTGAACGACGCGGTGGGGTCGATCGTCTCGTAGCTGTAGTCGACCCCGATCTGCTTGAGCTGCGGCCGGATCAGGTCGCTGATCGTCTGGAACTCGCCCGGCTGGTTCGTCGTCTTCACCACGAGCTTGAAGCCGTTGGGCATGTTCGCCTGGGCGAGCAGCTTCTTCGCGGCAGCGATGTCGAACGGGTATGGAGCGATCTTCGAATCGAAGACCCAGTCGCCGGGCGTGCCCATCGTCGCGGCGATCTGCGCGTGGCCCGCATAGACCGCATCGACGATCGCCTTGCGGTCGATCGCCTGCGCGACGGCCTGCCGCACCGGCACGGTGGACACCTCTGGCCAGGCCATGTTGAGGAACTGGGTGCGCACCAGCCGCGAAGGCCCGGTGACGTACTGCAGGTTGTTGTCGCTTTTGATCCGGTCGATCGTTTCACCGGTGATGATCGTCAGCAGGTCGACCTGTCCCGATTTGAGGCTGTTGAGCTGCTGCTCGGCGTCGGGGATGATCGTCGTTTCCATCCCGTCGAGATATGGCAGCTTGCCGCCCGGACCCTGCTCCCAGTAGTCGTCGTTCTTGACCAGGGTGATTTTGGCACCTTTGTCCCAGCTCTGGAGCTTGAATGCCCCGGAGCCGACCGGCTTCGTCATCAGGTCGGCAAACGCTTTCGGTGAGGCGATCATGCCGGCGTAGTCGCCGAGCACCGGCAGCACGACCGCGTCCGGGTTCTTGAGCTTGATCGTGAACGTGGAGCCCTGGGCGGCGGTCGAATCGATCGATGAGAGGCTGGCCTTGTCTTTCGCTTTCGAAGCGGCGCTGATGATCCGGTCGATGTTCGCCTTCACTGCGTCAGCTGTGACCGGGTCGCCGTCGTGGAACTTCACGCCATCGCGGATCGTGAACACGAGGGTCTGCGGGTCCGGCACCTCCCACTTCGTCGCGATCCCCGGCGCCACCTGGTAGTCGGCCGTGTAGCGCACCAGCGGATCGTAAATCCCGGCGACGAAGAGGAAGCCGACGTAGGAATCGGCGACGGCGCCGGGGTCGAACCCCTCGAAGTCGCGGCTGAAGCCGAAGCGGAGCTTGCCGCCGCGCCTGACGTTGGCGGCAGCAGCGGCAGCGGGCGCTGGTGAGCCGGTGGCGACGGCGCGTGCGGCGGGCGAGGCAGCGGCCGATGCGGCTCTGGCCGCGGCCGTGCCGGAGGCGCCTGCCGCCGCGGCGCTCGCCGCTGCCCTGGTCGCGGCCGATGTCGCGGCGGAGTTGGTATTGGTATTGTTGCTGCTGCAGCCGAGCAGCGGCAGGGCAACGGCGCTCAGTCCGCCGGCAAAGCCGATCTGCAGCAGCCGCCGTCGCTGCACCTTCTTCTGCCAGTAGCCGCTCTGTGCCTCGGAATACCCTCTGCTCATCCTGTCCCCTCCTTCATCCCCTGGCCATCCATGTACCGCATCTGCCCGGTCGGCCAAAATCCCGGTCAGGCGTTTCCCTGGTGAGATCCAGCGCCGCGTGAGCGTGGATCGAGCGCGTCGCGCAGCGCATCGCCGAGCAGGTTAAAGCTGAGCACGACGAGAAAGATCGTCAGCCCCGGCGCCAGCGCCATCCAGCCGGCGCGGCTCAGGTAGCTGTAGCCGTCGCGGGTCATCCGTCCCCATGTCGGCGTGGACGGGCTAACGCCAAAGCCCAGGTAGCTCAGCGACGCCTCGAGCAGGATCGCGAAGCCGAGCACGAGCGACGCCTGCACGATCACGGGCGAGCGCACGTTGGGCCAGATATGCCGCAGCACGATCCGGCTGCCGCCTGCGCCCTGCGACCGCGCCGCCGTCACGTAGTCCAGACCGCGCACGACCAGCACCTCGCTGCGCACCACCCGTGAGAAGACCGGTACGAAGACGAGGCCGATCGCCAGCGCCACGTTGACGACGCCGTTGCCCAGCAGCACCAGCAGCGCCATCGCCAGCACGATGCTCGGAATCGAGTAGAGCGCATCGACCACGCGCATCAACAGCATGTCGATCCAGCGGCCGGTATAGCCGGCAATAAGTCCAACCGGCACCCCGAGCACAACGGCGAACACCGTCGAGAGCGAGGCGACGCTCATCGACGTGCGTGCCCCCACGGCGATCCGGCTGTAGAGGTCGCGCCCCAGGTTGTCGGTGCCGAAAAAGTGGCCCGAGCTCGGCGGCTTTAGCCGCAGCCGCGACGGCGCTTCCGGGTCGAACGTCGCCAGGTGCGGGCCAAAAATGCCGAAGAACGCTGCCACCGCGATGATGACCAGCGAGCAGAGCGCCAGCCGGTTGCGCAAGAGCGCCTGCAGGGCGAGCCGGTAGCCGCGCAGCCAGGCAAACCCCGGCTGTGTACCGGTAATCGCGACCGTACCAGGGCTCCGGGCGCTCATGCGACACCGGCCCTGCGGTCCACGAGACCGTACGAGATATCGGTAAGCAGGTTCAGCAGCAGCAAGCTGACAGCGATAAACAGCACCATCCCCTGGATCAGCACGACATCGCGGGCAGCCACGGCGTCGATGATCAGCCGCCCAAGGCCGGGAATGGCGAAGATCTGCTCGATGATCACCTGGCCGGTGATCAGGACGCCGAGCTGCAACCCCAGGATTGTGATCACCGGCAGCAGGGCGTTTCGCAGCGCATGCCGCAGGATCACCACCCGTTGCGACAGCCCCTTGGCGCGGGCGGTGCGGACGTAGTCCTGTCCCAGCACCTCGAGCATCGAGGAGCGGGTGTGCCGCATCAGGCTCGCCGAGAGGTGCAGGCCAAGCGTTACCCCCGGCAAGATCGAGTATTTCAGTGCCTGCCATGGGTCGCTCGTGACCAGCACGTATCCGGTGGCCGGCAGCCAGCCGAAGTGTACCGAGAACAGCAGCACGAGCACGATCGCCATCAGGAACGTCGGCACCGCCACGCCGCCGACAGCGATCACCGTCGCCAGCAGGTCGATGATGCTGCCGCGGCGCACCGCCGCGATGACGCCGGCCGGAACGCCGATCAGGATGGCGATCAGCAGGGAGAACGCACCGAGCTGTAGCGATGGCCCCAGCCGCGAGCGGATCGCCGTGCTGACGCGTGCGTGCGCCGTCCGCGAGGTG
>JBBRGK010000102.1:0-8508 GCA_038240805.1 Dehalococcoidia bacterium
GAGCGAAGCCACGGTTTCCTCGGCCGAAAGCTCGACGTGCCGACCGGTATCGTCGCGGTCGCGTTCAGCGAGGGCGTGCAGGATCCCGACGACGAGCACCAGGCCGCAAAGGAACGAGACGGCATCCCCCGGAATGCTGAGCGGGTGCTCCTGCTTGGGATCGGTGACGCGCGGCGGCGTACCAAAACCAAGTCCGCCCGCGTGCAGTGCGACCAGGCCGGTTCCCTCCCAGCTGTGGTGAGGGCCGCTTTCGCCAAACGGCGTGATCGCGGCAGTGATCAACCGGGGGTGCCGCTTTCGCCTCACGGTGAGAGCGAGCGGCGGGACCATGAGGCTGGCGGCATTGCCCTGGCAGATGAGCACATCGGCGTTTTCGAGCAGCGCTTCCAGCCGAGCCAGGTCCTCCCTATCGTCAAGGTTGAGCACCAGGGAGCGCTTGCCGGCATCCAACGCGATCGCGTCGGGATCGACGGGCACTCCGTGCGTCACTTTCGTCACGCTTGCACCGAGGTCGCCGAGCAGCCGGGCGGCAAAGGCGGCGCCGGGTCCGGTTTCGATCTCCACGACCTCCAGCGGGACCGCACGATCGCCTGTATCTGCCATGTTTCTCTGCCCACCCTCCGGCTGTGCTGGTTTTAGCGTCAAATTTGTGTAATCGATTCAACTATGGAATCGTTGACACTCAAGAGGTTGGTTGGTACTCTACACCAGTCATAACGATCCTTCCACCGTTGGATCGGGCGAACCGGGATGTAGCGCGACATGGCGACGATAGACGATGTGGCACGGCGCGCCGAAGTTTCTACCGGCACTGTGTCGCGGGTACTGAATAACCATCCGGCCGTTCGCAGCCTAACACGACGGTCCGTGCTCGCCGCTATCGAGGAACTGAACTATAGTCCGAACCTCGTGGCGCGAAACCTGCGCCGCGCCCGCTCCGGCGCCATCGGCGTGCTCGTCCCAAACGCGACCAACCCGTCCAATCTCACCATTATGCACGGCATCGCCCGCGTGGCCGGGCGGCATAATTCCGGCATCTTCTTCTGCGACAGCGATGGCTCGCTGGAGAACGAGAGCGCCCACCTCAGGCAACTGTGCGAGCGGCGGGTGGATGGCGTCGTCTTCCAGCCGATCGGCTCCTATGAAAAGCAGGCCAAACTGTTGCAGGAAAGCGGCATCCGTGTGGTGATCGCCGGTCTGCGCACCCCCGGTGGCATGCTGCCCCAGATGGTCGTCGATGAGTTCGATGCGTCCGTCGCCGCCATCCGCCACCTGATTAGCCTGGGTCATTCGCGCATTGCGCTCATCCTGCGCGGCTTCAGCACAATATCGGTGTTGAAGGGCGGCGCGATGCGAAACCGGTTCGACGCCTACAACCACGCGCACGCGGAGGCGGGCCTTCCCGTCGACCAGTCACTCGTTGTAACAGCGGTTTCGGAAGAGGAAGCGGCCAGCCGCGCCGCCACGCTTCTGGCGCGAGCGGACCGCCCAACGGCACTCGTGTCCGGCATCCACTACTTCTCGCCTTCACTCTTGTTGGCCGTACGGCAGGTGAATCTTCGCATTCCCGAGGATCTGTCGTTTCTCTCCTACGGCGATTCCCGCTGGGCGGAGGCGTTCGACCCGCCGCTCACGGTTGTACGGACGGACTACGAGCTTATGGGGCAGCGGCTGGGCGAACTTCTGTTCTCCCTGACGGACGGCATCGCGGGCGAGACGAGCCTGCATCAACGGTCCGAACTGATCGTGCGCGCCTCGTGCGCGCCGCCTCTGGCAGGCGGTGCATGAGCGTGACCCGGGACAGCTTTGGCAGCGTGGAGGCATCAGCGAAGAAGAGGGCGGAATGGTAAATCAGACAACCGATCGCAGAAACTTTGTGGTGGGCGGAACGGCCATCACCGCAGCAGCGGGGCTCGCACTCGCAGGCTGCGGTGGAAGCAGCGGCAACAAGAGCAGCAGTAACAACGGCGCCAATAACAGCGGCAGCGCAGCCAGGCCGGCGGGCAGCCCGGCCGCTGGCGGCAGCCCCGTTGCCGCCAGCAAAGCGCCGAAGCGCGGCGGCACGCTCGTGGTCGATTCGACCGAGCCGGCGCCGGATGCGCTGGTGTTTGCCTTCAACGCCGCGAACTTCTATCTACGCTACGGTCTCTGGGATCAGCTTATTCAGAGGGGCGAGGACAACAGGCCGAAGCCGATGCTGGCCGAAACCTACGAGATGAAGCCCGATTTCACCGGCGCTCACATCGTTCTACGCCAGGGACTGGAGTTCCACAACGGCCGCAAGCTCACGGCCGAGGATGTACGATTTTCCATCGAACTGTTCCGGGCGGACAAGACGGTTTCTCAGCTGAAGAACGCCGGCAAGCTCATTAAAGACATCACCACCGTCGATGACCGTACGCTGGACATCACCTTCGTCGCGCCGCGGCCGATCATGGACGATTACTTCGCCCTGTTGCCGATCGTGGACAAAGACACCGTGGACCAGGCGCCGCAAATGAAGGTGATCAACGGCAGCGGACCATTTAAGTTCGTTTCCTACACGCCCAACCAGGGCTACGTGATGGACCGCTTTGCCAACTACTGGGATACCGGCAAGCCCTACCTCGACCGCATCCAGGGGAAGATCTATGCCGACGACCAGGCCCGTACGCTCGCCCTGCAAACGGGCGAACTGATGCATACCAACCAATCCGCTTACTCAACGGTCAAGGCCCTGCGCGGTAACAAGGACATTACCATCACCCCCGGCACCAACGATGGTTCCTACTACGCCGGGTTGGTGGTCAAGTACCCCCTGCTCAGCGACGTGCGTGTGCGAAAAGCCCTGGCGCTGGCAGTTGATCGCAAGCGGATCGCTGCCGAATGGGGCGAAGGGGTGATCGAAGCGCAGGCGCTGCCATGGCCGAAAAGCTCACCCGCCTACATTCCAGAGGACGAAGCCCTGGCTGTCTACGATCCGGAGCAGGCGAAGTCGTTGATCAAGCAGGCCGGCGCTGAGGGCGCCTCACTGCCGCTCGACATCGGCCAGGGCCGGCAGGACCTCGCCCAGTACGCTCAGGATGCCTGGAAGGTGGTGGGGATCAACGCCCAGATCAACCTCAGCGAGTACGCTGCCTACCTCGAACGCTTCCGCAACAGCAAAGTCGAGACTGTCTGGGTTGCGCCGATGGGATTCAGCAACACCATGCACCCGTCCACGTTCTTTGACTTCGCACAGCCCGTTCGTGTCCCGAACCCGTCGTTCTACCAGCCCGACGCGTACAAGGCGCTGCTGTCACAGATCACCGAGACCGACCCCACCTCCGCCCGGGGGAAGGAGCTGTTGCACCAGTGGAACAAGCTCTACCTGGTCGATGATCCGTGGGTCGTGCCACTGTCGGTGAACCCGAGCAGGTATGTGATGCGCAGCAAAGTAATCGCGCCGCAGCGCGGAGCCCTGGACCGGCCGCCGTTGTCTGAATTCTGGATCGACGCCTGAAGCCGACGGTGGCTCCGCACTGGCCGTTGAACGCCGGCGCGGCCCAACCGCACGGACCCGTCGTGATGGTCTACTGCGAGTGCCGATCGCAAAGGTATAAGTCATGGCAAATTTTGTTGCCCGCCGGCTACTGCAGGCGGTGCCGGTGGTGCTTCTCGCCAGCATCTTCGTCTTCGCTCTCCTGCAGATAGTGCCGGGCGACCCGGCCGTGTCTCTTGCGGGTCCGCAGGCAACGGACGCCGAGGTGCGGACCGTGCGCGACCGGCTGGGTCTGAATAGACCCATGCTTGAGCAGTACTTCACCTGGGCGGGCAGGGCCGTGCGCGGCAACCTCGGCACGTCGTTCCGCGGCGGTCAGCCAGTGCTGCAACAGATCCGCCAGTCCGCCGAGCCGACGATCGAGCTGACCCTGGCCGCCTTCCTGATCGAAGTCACGCTCGGCGTTGCGCTGGGCGTGCTGGCGGGAATGCACGTCCGCTCCGGATGGGACTGGTTCCTGACGGCGTTCACGACTCTGGGCATCGCCATACCGCATTTTGTGCTTGGGCTAGTGCTTCTTTACCTGCTCAGCTTCCGGCTCGGCTGGTTCCCGGTCGGCGGGCAAGTGCCGATCACGGAGAACTTCGGCCAGGGGCTGCGTTCACTCGTGCTGCCTGCCTCCGTGCTGGGAGTGACCGGCGCCGCGGTGCTCGCTCGCTTCGTGCGCAGCTCGATGGCGCAGGTGATGAGTCAGGACTTCGTCCGCACGGCGCGGGCCAAAGGGTTGCGAGAAGGCGTTGTCATGGTGCGCCATGCGCTCCGTAACAGCCTCATCCCGGTGATTACTGTCATCGCGCTCCAGTTCGCGGGGCT
This sequence comes from Dehalococcoidia bacterium, assembly GCA_038240805.1. Classification (GTDB taxonomy): domain Bacteria; phylum Chloroflexota; class Dehalococcoidia; order CAUJGQ01; family CAUJGQ01; genus JBBRGK01. The sequence goes on from JBBRGK010000102.1 coordinate 4,334, forward strand.
GCTCGCCGGCTCGGTCGTGATCGAAAACGTTTTCTCCCGCCCTGGCCTCGGCCGCCTGGTGGTCAACGCGATCCAGGGGCGCGATTACCCGGTTGTGCAGGGGACGCTGCTGGTCCTGGTCGGTATTTTTGTGCTCGTGAACCTGGTCGCGGACCTGCTGTATGGCGTGATCGACCCGCGCATTCGGCTCAGTTGATCGGGGGATATATTCCAATCGGCGGACGCAGCGCCCGGGAGAACGATGGCACAGCAAGCAACGGTTGAGGTCGGCGAAGCGGGCTCCGGCGCACTGCGGGGATCGCGTGGCGAACGATCGCTTGTCTGGCGTTTGCTGGTCGACGTGGTCCGAAACCCGATGGGGGTGCTGGGGCTGATACTGGTGCTGGGGCTCATCTTGCTGGGCGCTTTCGCTCCCCTTCTTGCAACCCACGATCCGCTGGCGCAGCTGCGTGGCCACCGTCTTGTTGGCCCATCGAGCCAGTTCTGGTTCGGCACCGATGAGTTCAGCCGTGACCTGTTCAGCCGCACCCTGTATGGTCTGCGCGCTTCGCTGCTCGTCAGCCTCGTCGCGGTCGGCGTCGGCGGACTGCTTGGTACGGTGGCGGGCTTCATCGCCGGATTCATGCGGGGCACGATCGACGCGGTGATCATGCGACTCGTCGACACGATGCTCGCGATTCCCGGCCTACTGCTGGCGATCGCGATCCTGGCGGCACTCGGTGCGGGCATCCAGAACATCGCCCTGGCGCTTGGTATCGCCGCGTTTCCGCGTTTCGCCCGGCTGGGACGGGCAGGGATGCTCACCGAGAGTGCCCGCGATTACGTGACAGCTGCCCGAGTGCTGGGCGCGTCACGCACCCGGATCATTTTTCGTCACGTTGCGATTAACGCACTGCCACCGTTGCTGGTGCAGGCCGCGCTCGCCATGGCTGCTGCGGTTCTGGTCGAGGCCAGCCTCGGCTACCTGGGAATTGGCACACAGCCGCCAAACCCGTCGCTCGGCTCACTGATTAATGGCGCCCGTGCACGGCTCGACTCGCCGTACTACTTCATTTTTCCCGGCATGTGCCTGGTGCTGCTCCTGCTGGGGTTGAACTGGCTGGCTGACGCGGTGAACGAAGCTCTGGATCCCCACCGTGTCCGGCGCTAACCGCCGAGAGAGGATCCCGACCGATGGCATCGACATCAATGAACAATAGCAGTGCCGCCCGCGGACCGTTTACAGGCTTGAAGGTGGTCGAGATCGGCCGCTTCATCGCGGTGCCGTACTGCGCCCAACTTTTTTCAGACGGCGACGCGGACGTAATCAAGGTCGAGCCCCTGGAGGGCGACGAGTCGCGGCTCAACAGCCCAATCGCACCGGGCGAAGGCAGGCAGTTCCTCAACAAGAACCGTGGCAAGCGCAGCATCGCCCTCCAGTTACGCGACCCCGTGGCCCGCACCGTTCTCTCCCGGCTTGTCGCCGGTGCCGACGTGGTGCTACTCAACCTGCGGCCCGGCCAGGCGGACGAGTACGGCATTGGCTGGGAGCGGATGCACGCGGAGAATCCACGCCTGATCTATGCCGATGTGACGGCGTTCGGGGAGTTCGGTCCGGATGCGGGTCTACCGGGCATGGATCATATCGTTCAGCCGCGGTCGGGCCTGGCCACAGCGCTGCAGCTCACGCGGGACGGCGTGCCGGAGTCGGCGCCGCTGCCATTGGTCGACTACTTCGCAGCATTACTGCTTGCCTGGGGAGTCAGCACTGCTCTTTACGCGCGCTCACAGACGGGCAACGGGCAACGGGTCGGAACCTCGCTGCTAGCTGCCGCGCTCGTCGCCCAGAACAACGCGCTGACCGACGTGGCGCGTCTGGATACGTGGCGGCCGGAGTTCGTGCAATGGCTGCACGAGGCCCGGCTGGCGGGCACGCCCTATGAAGAGCAGTTGCAGCGCCGCCTGCGTAACCGGCCGGCGGGCACCGGCGGGCATGTGTATGCCCGTTGCTACCAGACCCGCGACGGCTTCATCGCGCTGCAGGCTGGAACACTGAGCCTGCAGCGCCGCGCGATCCAGGTGCTGGGCATCGATGATCCGCGCCTTCAGTCCCTGGGCTGGCAGCCGGAGGACCCGCACGTCTATTTCGAAGAGCAGGTCGCCCGCCTGCAGGGTGCATTCCTCGATGATACGACTGCGGGCTGGATCGGCAGGCTGCGCGCGGCCGGCATCCCCGCGGCGGAGGTGCGCTTTCCCGAGGAGATGTTTGAAGATCCGCAGGTCGTTGTCAACGATCTGATTGTCACCCTGGACCATCCGACCCTGGGGCCGGTCCGCGTTGTTGGTCCGCCGGTGCGGTTCTCCGACACACCGCTTGCCGCGCGCCACCCGCCGCCCCGGCTCGGCGAGCACACCCGCGTTGTGCTGGGAGAGATCGGTATGAGCAGTGAAGGCGAGGAGTTGCTGCGGCGTGGCGCCGCAGCCGCGTTGGAGTCGCTTGCGGCCACGGAGAACCCGTAGCGCATTTACCTGGCGCCCCGTTTGCGGGCACGAAGGAGACCGATCATGCCCCGCGATCCACTGCACACCATTGTTTGCGATATGTTCGATGTGCGGTATCCGATTTTTGCTTTCACGCATCACCTCGCAGTGGTAAATGCGGTGGCCCTCGCAGGAGGGTTCCCGGTTTACGGCGCCACCCGTCGCACTCCGGAGGAGATCGCCGTCGATATCGAGCGCATCCGTGAGAGCATCGGTGGCCGGCCCTTCGGGGTAGACCTGGTGCTGCCGATCGGCATGCCCGAACGGGACGATCGTAGCGCGATCGAAGCCACCTTGCCGGCCGGGCACGTCGCCTTTGTTGAACAGCTTAAGAGTGACTACCAGATTCCGCCGCCGCTGCGCGCCGGGGCACGCTCGCGCTTCGTGCGCTCCGCTGAAGTCGCTCAGCGTCAGGTGGAGACCGTTCTCGAGGCCGAGCCACCGTTGCTCGCCTGCGGGATCGGCAGCCCGGTGGACGTCGTGCGACGGGCGAAAGAACGCGGCATGCGCGTCGCGTCGCTGGTCGGCAACGTGAAGCATGCACGCCGCACCGTGGCAGCCGGAGCCGACCTGATCATCGCCCAGGGCTACGACGCCGGAGCGCATACGGGAGAGATCGGCACGTTTTCGCTGGTGCCGCAGGTGGTGGCCGCAGTAGCGCCGATCCCTGTGCTCGCGGCGGGCGGCGTGGTCAGCGGTCAGCATCTCGCCGCTGCGCTCTGCCTCGGCGCGGCAGGCACCTGGAGCGGCACGCTCTGGCTAACGACCCTGGAATCGGACCTCGATCCGCTGATCAAGGCGAAGCTGCTGGCGGCGCAGGCAGACGACACGGTGCGGACGCGGGCAATCAGCGGCAAGCCAAATCGGCAGTTGCGCACAGCGTGGACGCAAGTCTGGGACGATGCCTCCACGCCGAACCCGCTGCCGATGCCCTACCACGACATCCTCGTCGGCGACACGCTCACCGCGATCCAGGACCACCGGGTAGAGCAACTCTGGGGCTCGGCGGCGGGACAGGGGATCGGGCTTATCGACGAGGAGCGGAGCGTCTCGGACGCGATCGCCAGCATCGTTGCGGACGCGCGTGCGGCGGTGGCACAGTTCGCCGGGGCGCCGGCATAGCAGACCGGCATACCAGCCTTTTCGCCGTGGCGGCATGGCAACAAACAACTGACTGGACGCAATGATGGACTTTCGCTTTACACCCGAGCAGGAAGAGTTTCGTGGCGCGGTGCGCAGCTTCATTGATGAGACGCTGACCCCCGATTTCTGGGTATATCAGAAGGAGCACCGCCAGCCCGGCTGGTCGCCCGAATTCAGCCGTGCTGCCGCCCGGCGCGGCTTCCTTGGCATCGCCTGGCCGAAGCAGTACGGGGGCCAGGAGCGCAGTCTGATCGAACAGATGATTTATATGGAGGAGATGGCCTACGCCGGTGCGCCCCAGGAGCATCACCGGCGAGCCGTGCAACAGGTGGCGCCTTCGCTGATGCTCTATGGCACCGATGAGCAGAAACAGCGGTACCTGCCGGGCATCAGCCGGGCAGAGATCTCCTTCGCGATGGGCCTCTCCGAGCCCAACGCCGGCTCGGATCTGGCGAACGTCGAGACGGAGGCGCGGCGGGATGGTGACGACTACGTCTTGAACGGCGTCAAGC
>JBBRGK010000103.1:0-8501 GCA_038240805.1 Dehalococcoidia bacterium
GAGCATCCCCGAGCAGCGCGCCGAGCGATGCAGCGGCACCGATTAAGGCTCCAGTCTTGCCGGCGATCATCTGCAAATACTCGTCCATACCCACTGACTCGCGTTCCTCGAACCGCAGATCAAGGTCCTGGCCTTCGCAGAGCCGCTGACAGGCTCGGTCGAACAGTAAAAAGGCGTTCAGCAGCGTCTGCGGCGCGTAGCCCTGGCCGGCAAGCCGGTGAAGCGCCAGGCGGGCAACGACGAACATTGAATCGCCAGCGTTGATGCCGTGGGCGATCCCCCACAGATCCCAGATGGTGCGTCTGCCGTGTCGAGTGTGCCCACCGTCTTCGATGTCGTCGTGAATGAGTGAAAAGTTGTGCAGAAACTCGATCGCTGCGGCGGCGGGCAGGGCGCGTTCATAGTCGCCGCCAGCCGCCTCGCACGACAGCAGGCAGAGCGCGGGACGGAACATCTTGCCGGTTACGACCGCAGCGCGTGATCCGTCGGCCGCCTGCCAGCCCAGGTGGTATCGCTGCGCATCGTAGACCTGGTGAGAATCAGACCGTAGCGTGTCGCGCATCTCGCGGTACACAGCGTCGCGATAGCGAGCGAGCGCCTCAGGGGTGGCCAGAGCCATCGAATCTCCTCGTGCGTTGCGCAGAGGCGGGAGCATCGGGAGCTATGGGACTACGGGACTGCGACCGGCTCCGGAGTACTGGCCGGCGCGAGAATCCGCTGAACGATCGCTTCAGCGGTGAGCCCGTATCGAGCCCGCTGGATTTTCTGAGAGCCGTGCTCGACGAACCGATCTGGTATGCCGATGGTATCAAGACGGACGTTAGTGATGCCTGCCTGTTGTAATTCCAGCCCAACGAGGCTGCCCAGCCCGCCGCGAAGAACATTTTCTTCGATCGTGAGAATGTGCTTCGCTCTAAGGCTGGAGGCGTAGCCGATCAGCATTGACGTATCGATCGGCTTGATGAAGCGTGCATTTACCACTGCGGCCGAGAGGCCATGTGCTTCGAGTTCCTCCGCGGCCTTCAACGCCGGCTCGATCGTGGCGCCGGTTGCAAGAATGGCAACGTCACTGCCCTCACGCAGCGTCTCCCAGGTTCCGATCGGGATCGAGCGAAAGCCTGGGCGCAGTTCGACGCCCGTCCCTGAACCGCGCGGATACCGCAGCGCATACGGGCCGGTGTGCTCGATACCCGTGAACAGAAGATCCCGCAACTCCTGCTCGTCCTTCGGCGAAGCGACGACCATATTCGGGATGCAGGATAGATACGACAGATCGAAGGCACCCTGATGGGTGCGCCCGTCGTCACCGACGAAACCGGCGCGGTCGAGGGCGAACACGACATGCAGGTTTTGCACGCAAACATCGTGAATTATCTGGTCGTAGGCACGCTGCAGGAAAGTGGAGTAAATCGCCACGATCGGGACAATCCCCTGTGTTGCCATCCCGGCGGCGAGCGTTACCGCGTGCTGTTCGCAGATGCCGACATCGAAAGCCCGATCAGGAAACTCTTTCAAAACGGGCACAAGCCCGGTGCCGTCCGGCATCGCCGCCGTGACCGCGGTGATGTACCGATCCCTGCGCATAAGCTCGCCAACCGCGCTGCCAAAAATATCCTGATACTTTGGCGGGCCGCCCGACGCGCCGCCAGCGGGTGAGACGCCGTGGAGCTTGACCGGGTCGGCCTCAGCTGGCTCGTAGCCGTGGCCTTTTTGCGTGATGGCATGAATGAAAACTGGCCGATTCTCGATCATCATTGCGGTTTGGAGAGCGGCACGCATTTCGGCGATGTTGTGCCCGTCCACAGGACCGATGTACTCGAAACCCAGCTCCTCAAAGAAGCTGCTCGGCACGAGCAATCCTTTGACGCTGCGCTTCACCCGACGGCTCGCCTCCCAGGCCGTATCACCCATCGGCATCCGCCGGGCAATCTGACCGAGAGAAGATTTCGCGACCTGGTAGCGGCCGTCCAGGCGGATTTTATTAAACACACGGTTGATGGCGCCGACGTTCGGAGCGATCGACATGCCGTTGTCGTTCAGCACCACGATCAGTCGCTTGCCAATGTGGCCGATGTGGTTGATCGCCTCGAGCGCCATGCCGCCGGTAAGTCCGCCATCGCCGATCACCGCCACAACCTGGTTATGCTCGCCTTGAAGGTCGCGCGCGATCGCCATTCCCAGCGCCGCCGACAGCGAGGTGCTCGCATGTCCGGCGCCCCAGACATCGTGGGGGCTTTCGTCTCGCTCTGGAAACGGACAGAGGCCGCCGTGCTGCCGGATCGTCGGAAATCGGTCCCGGCGTCCCGTCAGCAGCTTGTGAACGTACGCCTGATGGCCGACATCCCAGACCAGTTTGTCGTTCGGGCTGTCCAGCAGCGAGTGAAGCGCGATCGTAAGTTCGACCGTACCGAGGTTGGAGGCAAGATGGCCGCCTGTCTCAAAGACGACTCTGACGAGCTCGGCCCGAACCTCCTCCGCCAGCGCCTCCAGCTCACCATTGGTCATCGAGTGGAGATCCTGCGGACGCTGCACGCGGTCCAGGAGGGGAGTGGGCACTCGGTCGCCAGTCGTTACAGTCATGTACTTATCCTATGAGCGGGCTTTCTGGCGGGTCAATAAATCCGTGATGGCCTCTGGCCCCATCGGCGGCAGGATCCCGTGATAGTTATGACGTAACCTTTTGCAAGGCCTGATCGATCTCTTCCAGTGTGGTCGGACCCTCAAACTTCGCCGCGACATTGCCGTTCCGGTCGATCACGAAGAACCACGGCTCACTCTGCAGGTGCCATTCCTCGACTGCAGGCATCAAGATGCCCTTCGGAGGCGGTTCCTTGTAGATCTCGATATGAATAAAGTCGGCCTTGCCGGCGTACTTCGGTTCGAGTTTACGCGCCAGCTCCAGCTCTGGACCACACAACCTGCTCGTGCAATAACCGGGTGTCGCGAACAATACCAGCGTCGGGCGGCCGGCCGCGATCGCGTCGGCGACTGTTTCGGTGTGCATGTCCGCAGTTGGGTGCGCCGAGGTATCGATCACGGAGAGATCGACGCCGTCTTTGGTCGTTAGATTATGGCTGCGCGGCGCGGGCGAACCGACCGCCGGTGTGACGCTCTGAGTCAGCACCTTGAACGGGGCGCGTGCCACTCCAGTTTGATCCGGGCTCTTGCCGGTGATATCAGCTTCGACACCCCAGTCGCCCGGGGTGTCAAAAGAGACCATCGTCTCGTATACGCCCACGTCATTGCCGACACTCTGGACGAGCACCCTGGTACCGTCAGGTCTGATGACCGTTTCGACAGCAGGAAGTCCGGCGTCCCGCCCCGGTGCGCGGAATATCGCGTCAGCCTCCGAACGCAGCGTGCCCTGCGCCTGCCCGCTGGCAGAAGGAGCGCCGGCGAGTTGGATGAATTTGAGGTGAACCTGCGCATCGGGCAGCGGTGTGCCGTCCTTGCCGAGAATTCCAAGCGAGAATCGATTTGCGCCCACAACAAGTTCAGTTGACTGGACGATGCCTTGCAGCGCGCCGGTGCGGCCGGTGATTGTCGGGACGAGCCCGGGCACGGCCGCCGTAGCGACTGTCGGTTTGGCCGGGTTTGCGCCTGTGTTGACGCCGGCTTTGTTAGTGCCGGAGGAACTGCATGCAGCGGCTAGAAGCCCGGCGGCCAGGATAAGGGCCGTCGAATGTCCTCGCCATGGGATGTGCGGTATCGGCCGGTAGATTCCTGTGCGCGGCATCAACTCACCATCCCGGGAACCACTGTATCCACCCCATCCGCTGAAGCCCACATCAGACAGATCAACCGGTACGGGTACATCATTGCCGTTGCCGGATTTACTGAACGGTGATCGTGCCCTTCATCGTCGTCGGATGAACGTCGCACTGGAAGTTGTACGTGCCCGCTTTGGCTATCGTGAACGTGAGCGTGTTTGAACCGCCGGCTGGGATGAGATCATCCTTGATGTCCTTGCCTGCGGCGTCCTGCACGTTCAGTACGTGGAAGTTGTGAATTGCCTTTCCCTTGTTCGAGACATTGACCGTGACGGGCTGATTGACGGCCGTGGTCATCTTTGTGATCGAGAACTTCGCATTCGTGCCCGCGGCATCTGAATCGGTCGCCACCTGGTCGAACGACTGCGAGGTGGCAGCGACGCCGCTTGCCCCTGCGTTGTTGGTGTTGCTCGTATTGTTCGACTTGCTGCTGCAGGCAGCCGCTATTAGTAATGCCAGTGGCAGGAGAACCAGGGGCAGTAGCCGAGAACCGAGTCGTTTCAAAGCAGTCTCCACCTTGTTGAGTAGTGAACGGCCGGGGGAGGCCATCCGCAGAACGCCCGTTTGTAAAATATAGCACAATCGATGTCTCGCGCTCAGATATTTTTCTGCTACTCCACCGAGACAACCGCTTCAAGATCGACGCGTGAGATCGCACCCACGCGCAATATCCGGACGGGAGCGCACGTTGCATCGACAACCGTCGATTCGACGCCGCCCGGGCATGTCCCGCCGTCGACGATCGCGTCGATACGGCCACCGAGTTGTACCAGGACTTCCGCAGCGGTGGTGCAGTTTTGATGACCTGAAAGATTGGCGCTGGTCACGGCGAGCGCTCCTCCCGCTGAGCGAATCAGGGTTCGTGCGAGGTCCAGCGCCGGCATACGGACGGCTACCGTGTTAGGTTCGTCGTCCTTTAGCTCCTTCCGCCAGAAAACGATCGTCAGGGCGCCAGGCCAGAATGCACTGGCAAGTCGCATGGCGTCGGTCGACCTATCGCGTATCACCGAGTCTAGCCCCACCAGATCCGCGATGAGAATGGGGATCGCCTTATCGATCGGCCGCTCTTTCGCTTCGAACAACCGCGCAAGAGCAGTGGGATGACCAGGATGGGCGGCAAGTCCGTAAACCGTGTCGGTTGCCAAAGCGACGATGCCTCCTTGAAGCAGCAGAGCCGCAGCCATGTCAATTTGACTCGGAGTCAGTAACTGGTCAACCATCTCAGCATTTGCTCATATTCGCGTTGATCCCGGCGGCCGCCGATGATACGCTTCCACTACACGCTGGAGTCGTTCAGAAGGGACAGCCGATGGCGATGTCGCAGCAGGCCTTCCACCCCACCTCCGGCTCACAGTCAGCCTCGTTATCGTACCTCGCCCAGGACATCCAGCCACGTTCGTCGCCTCCGGCTTCTGACCGAACGCCCCCCGCCCCCGCCCCCGACTCCGTTCTCGTGATCGATTTCGGCTCGCAGTACAGCATGCTGATCGCTCGCCGCGTACGCGAATGCGGCGTCTATTGCGAACTGATCTCGCATGACGCCACGGCAGAAGCCTTTCATCGCCTGCAGCCTAAAGGCGTCATCCTGTCAGGCGGGCCTGCTAGCGTTTACGACGTTGGCGCACCGACCATCCCGGACTATGTTCTGGCGAGCGGTCTACCGGTGCTCGGCATTTGTTATGGCATGCAAGCGATGGCGCATCAGCTGGGCGGAGAAGTGGCACCGGGAACGGAACGGGAGTACGGCCCCGCGGTGATGCGACCGGACGCATCGGCAGAAATCTTCGAAGGCATGACGGCCGCCACACCTGTCTGGATGAGCCACGGCGATCGGATCACCCGGCTACCTCCGGGATTTCGCTCTCTGGGACATTCGGACAACTCACCGTTCGCGGCCATGGGTAACGATAGCGGCTATATCGGTCTGCAGTTCCATCCCGAGGTCGTACACACGCCAGAAGGCAGCCGAATCCTCAGCAACTTCGTGCTGCGCGTCTGCCACTGCGCACCAACCTGGAATGCGGGCAGCTTTATCGACGAAAGCATCCTCCGCATCCATTCGCAAGTAGGGATGGGACGTGTTATCTGCGGCCTGTCCGGCGGCGTGGATTCCGCCGTCGCTGCAGCACTGATTCACCGGGCGATCGGCGACCAGGTTACCTGCATTTTCGTTGACAATGGTTTGCTGCGCCGAGGCGAAGCCGACCAGGTTGTTTCAGCGTTCCGCGAACACATGAACATCGATCTCATTCACGTCGACGGGGTGGATCGATTCCTCGATCGGCTCGCCGGGGTTACAGACCCCGAGACAAAGCGGCGAATAATCGGAAACGAGTTCATTTACCTGTTCGAAGACGAAGCGGCCAAACTCGGACAGATCGACTTTATTGCTCAGGGCACCACGTACCCCGATGTAGTCGAGAGCGCCTCGACCGGCGCGTCGGCCACGGCAAAGATTAAGAGCCATCACAATGTCGGTGGGCTGCCACCGGAGATGGCGCTCGAATTGGTTGAGCCGTTGCGCTTCTTGTTTAAGGACGAGGTTCGCCAGGTCGGCCTCGAACTCGGACTGCCGCGAGCAATGGTCTACCGACAACCGTTTCCGGGTCCCGGCCTCGCGATCCGCATTATTGGCGATATCACCAGGCCAAAGCTGGACCTGCTTCGCGCCGCCGACTGGATCGTGCAGGAAGAGGTCGTTCGCGCTGGCCTGTACGACGACCTCTGGCAGGCGTTCGCCGTGCTGACCGACACGCGCAGCGTTGGCGTGCAGGGCGACTTCCGCACATACGGTTACGCCGTGGTGATCCGCGCCGTGACCGCCGAAGACGCGATGACCGCTGACTGGGCCCGCCTACCGTACGAGGTTCTCGCCCGCATGTCCGGACGGATCACGAACGAAGTGCCTGGCATCAACCGGGTCACCTACGACATCACGAGCAAGCCACCAGGCACAATCGAGTGGGAATAGTCGGTCGCGACCCCGACGGCGCGGCCTAACCGGAGCGCATAGGTGAACGTTCTCATCGTCGGCGGCGGTGCACGCGAACACGCGCTCGCCTGGAAGCTCCGCCAGAGTACGGTCGTCTCCGGCCTGTTCGTTGCGCCGGGCAATCCAGGGACGGCGAGCATGGCAAGAAATTTGCCGGTGCCAGACGACGACTTCGCCGGCATCTACGCCGCAATCCGTGAAAACCAGATCGAGTTCGTGGTCATCGGCCCCGAAGCGCCGCTTGCCGCCGGCATCGTCGATTACCTGACCGAGCGCGACGTTCTTACGTACGGACCCACGCGTGCGGCAGCACAGATCGAGGCCAGCAAAGTTTGGTCAAAAGGGCTGATGCAGCGCCATTCCATCCCGACCGGCTCGGCGCGAAGCTTCGACAATGCAGAAGAAGCCTGCCGAGCGATAGTGGCTTCGGCCACGGTGCCTGTGGTCAAAGCGGACGGCCTGGCAGCTGGCAAAGGTGTGGTAGTCGCAAACAGCCAGGCCGAAGCGCTTGAAGCGGTCGAACAGGCGATGAATAGCCGGGTCTTTGGCGACGCCGGGCGCCGCGTTCTCCTGGAAAAGCGCCTCTCAGGGCGGGAGGTGAGCCTGCACGCCTTTTGCGACGGTCGGTCGATTGCGCCTATGGTGCTAGCGTGCGACCACAAAGCCGTGTTTGATGGCGGTCGAGGTCCGAACACCGGCGGCATGGGCGCCTATTCACCGCCGTCGTTTATCAACGCCGCTCTCGCTGACTCACTCAACCAGACGATCTCAGCCGCCACGGTCCGCGCGCTTGCGGCAGAAGGCAGACCGTACCGGGGCACGCTGTATCCCGGCCTGATGCTCACCGACGCAGGCCCGCAGGTGATCGAGTTCAATTGCCGCTTCGGCGACCCGGAGACCGAGGTAATCCTGCCACGCCTCCGGTCCGATCTTCTGCCGATCCTGCTAGCAGCCGCACGTGGTGATCTCAGCAGCGTGCCTGTCGAGTGGGACGATCAGGTTTGCGTGGCTGTTGTCCTTGCTTCGGCGGGATACCCCGGCCCGTTTGCGACCGGACACCCGATCACAGGGCTCGATTCGGTGGACGCCGACGTTCAGATATTCCACTCCGGAACTGCCGAACAAGATGGGAAAATCGTCACCGCAGGCGGGCGCGTGTTGACCGTGGTGGCGCGCGGTGCGACGATCGCTGCGGCGCGTGAGCGCGTGTACGACAATGTTCATCGCATACAGTTTGAAGGTGTCCATTTCCGAACCGACATTGGGCTGCATGATAGTGAGAGCGAGCCTGCATAGAAGGACCGTCGAGCACTTACCGCTCTTTGATCCGCTGCCTGGAGGAGGTTTCAGATGCTGACTGCACATGAAAGCGTCGCGCCTGTCCAAATGTTTCCGGGGATCTCCCGTCGCACCTTGAACAGCGGCGACCACGTTACGCTCGTGGAGGTCACGATCGCCGCAGGCAGTGTCGTTCCAGAACATACGCACCCGCACGAGCAGATCGGCTACCTCGTCAGCGGGCGCGTTCGGTTCGTCATCGGCGAAGACGAACGGATCCTGAGCGCCGGAGATAGCTGGTTGATTCCGGGCGGAGTGCCGCACGTCGTAACCGGCCTCGAAGACTCTGTTGCCATCGATGTCTTCTCGCCTCCTCGCACCGAGTATCTCTAGCCAGTGCCTGTTCCCAAACCCAGTACTAGCCGTCAACGACCGGAGTGCGCAACCTGTGATCGAACGAT
>JBBRGK010000104.1:0-8404 GCA_038240805.1 Dehalococcoidia bacterium
GAAGCGTTGCTGAAGTCCGCAATCGGTCACCCCTGGAGGAACTTTAGTCGTGCCACTTTATCCGGGCGAGCGATTGGGGCTGGTCTGTATACAGAATGCTGTTTGAGGAGACCCGGCACGCGATGACGGATGACCGCGATCCAGCTCCTGTAGAAGCGCGAGGCTACGTCCGCAGGGCAGCGAAACCCGGAACATCCGTGTTCGTGGTGACGCGCCAGAGAAGGAGACCGCTCCCGGTAGGGGCGGATTTCGGCAACAATGCCGCGTCCGTCCCCGTAGGGGAGCGGCTGGCGGATCCTGTTGTACCCCGGCCCGCCAAAATCAGGTCGCTGCCCGGCTTTTATGCTGTCTCGCGTGCCCAGCATCACATCCAGCATTTCTGGTTGTACGTGCTGTGCCTGACCGGGGTCGATTACTTCTCGACGCTCGCCTATCAACCCGGCATAGCCTTCAACGCCACCGGCTTCCTCTCACCGATCGCCACCGCCGTGCTCGTCGCCTTCACTCTTGTCGGAGCGCTGACCGTCTATCGGATGGTCGCCCGCGAAAGCCCCAACGGGCAGGGCAGTATCTCGATGCTGGAACGGCTCTTGCCGCAATGGCGCGGTAAAGCCCTGGTGCTGGTCCTGCTGGGATTCGCGGCGACGGACTTCGTCATTACGATCACCCTTTCAGCTGCAGATGCGGCGAAGCACTTCGTCGAGAACCACTTCGTCGCCCAGCACACGCCGGATTTTATCCAGCATCAGTTCGCTGCGACTGTGGTGCTGATCGGTGTCCTTGGGCTCGTGTTCTGGCGTGGCTTTGGCGAAGCGATCAAGGTCGCCGTGGTGCTGGTCACCGTCTACCTCGCCTTCAACACAGTCACGATCCTGGTCGCATTTCAGCACATCGTCGGTCATCCGGGCGTGTTCGACGCCTGGCGCACCGGCTTGAACAAAGAATATGCCAGTCCGCTGATCATGGCGCGCGAAGCGCTGGTCAAGTTCCCCGAGCTGGCACTGGGGCTGTCCGGCTTCGAAACAGGCGTGGCCGTCATGCCGCTGGTGATGGGCTGGGCGCGGGACACAGAGGGCAATCCGGTCGGACGAGTGATTAACACGCGGCGGCTGCTGACCGTGGCGGCTCTCGTCATGAGCGTTTTCCTGATCACCTCCAGCATCGTGACGACCCTGCTGATTCCGCCCGAGGCATTTGCGAAAGGCGGCGCTGCGGAAGGGCGAGCGCTCTCGTACCTCTCGCACCTGTACCTCGGCAACGGCTACGGTACCTTGTACGACCTCTCGACGGTGCTGATCCTCTGGTTTGCCGGGGCGTCCGCGATGGCGGGTTTGCTTAACCTGGTGCCGCGTTACCTGCCGCGCTACGGCATGGCGCCTGGCTGGGCCGCGGCACAGAAGCCGTTGGTCGCAGTCTTCACGGGGATCGCGGTGCTGGTGACGATCGTTTTTGCCGCAGACGTGGAGGCGCAGGGCGGTGCCTACGCCACCGGTGTGCTGGTGCTGATGACGTCGGCTTCGGTAGCTGTTTCGATCGCAGCGCGGCGGCAGCGGCAACGCTTCTGGTGGGTATACGGCCTGATCGTGCTTGCGTTTGTCTACATCACCGCCCAGAACGTGCGCGAGCGACCCGATGGGATCAAGATAGCAGCGATCTTTATCGCATCGATCGTGATCGTTTCCCTCGGATCGCGCGTGATGCGTTCCACGGAGGTGCGGATCGACGAGGTGGAACTGGACTCGTCGGCGCAGGACATTATCGAGCAGGCGATCGCGCTCGATGGCCGTGGGCGCAGACGGCTGCACATTCTCCTTCATAAGCCGTCCAATGGAGGCGGCGCCGCCGAGTATGCTGAGACGGAGCTGCGCCAACGTCAGGTGCACTACTTTCCGCCCGGTGAACCGATCGTGGTGGTCCATGTCGAGCGCGCCGATCCTTCCGCCTTCTCAGATCGAATGCTTGTCACCGGACATCGGGTCGGCAGCTACAGCGTGCTGCGCTGTGCCGCGCCGGCCATCCCCAATGGGATCGTCGCGCTGAGCCTGGTTCTTGTGCGCGAGTACAACTGCCAGGTGCATCTGAACGCGAGTTGGACATCGGGCAGCCCGGTAGCACGAGCCGTCCGCTTCATCATTTTCGGAGAAGGGGATACAGCGCGGCTGGTGGAGTACATCAAAAGCCGCGCCCTGCCTGAAGCCGAGCAGGATGAGATCATCGTTCACGTGGGCTGATATCCAACCTAAAAGCCCCAGTTCGTCCAGCCGTCAATGCCCTTATCGGGCGTGATCACCAGTAACACGCGCTGCTCCTCGGCCAGCCGCTTGAGGATCGTCTGGTCGTCCGGCGCCTCGCCGCGGTGCTTCTCGGTGATGCGTCGGAAGAACGGCAGGCCGCGGGCGTGGTCCTCCCAGATCTCGACCGTGCCGTCGAGCACGACGCACTTGAAGCCGGTCGGGTCATCGACGGCGAGCTGCACGCGGGGATCGCGGCTGAAGTTCTTGAACTTTTGGCGGGTCTTCGTGGTGGAGACGTAGAAGCGGCTGCCATCCCAGACGAACCAGTTCGGGGTCATCTGTGGCCGTCCGTCCTTGCGGATCGCGGCGATCATCGCGTTACGCGGCTGCGCCAGAAAAGCTTCGATCGCCTCACGGCTCGACTGAGCGGTGGTCATTGTTTTATCTCCTGCAATTAATTTCGGACGGAACGCGGAGTGCTGCTGCAACGCAGCACCCATGCATGCATCTGAACACGCTTTGGCACCTGTTGGAAACAGGCTGCCGATGGTCGCAGCGGTACGGTGGTCCTTACAGGAATATCTCCTGGCCATCATGCCCGACTTCCTCGCTCGCTTCATCGAGGTGCTGCTGCATTTCGGCCCCGATGTGCGTCAGGATCAGCCGGCGGCAGCTGAAGCGGTGCCGCTGCTCCTGCACCACCTGGTAACTGAGGACCGTCTTCTGCGGTATCGCAAAGCTGTAGGCCTGGCAGATAAAGAGGTCGGCGCCGGCTGACGCCTCAAGCAGAGCGTCTGTCCAGCTCGTGTCGCCGGAGAATGCTACCGTACGATCACCGCACGCGACCCGGAGACTCAGTGCTTCCGGCGTGTGCAGGGCAGGGTAGCCCGTGATCTGAAATGCGCCTGCGTTGAAGGTTTCATACGGTCGCACCGTGCCGTACGCGACCAGACCCTGTTCTTGCGCGGCGACGAAGGCATCGCCCCAGCGAAAGAGATCCATTGAGGAGCGCACAAACTCTTCGATTCCCTCCGGACCAGCGATCAGCAGAGGCCGGCTTCGAGGAGGACGGTCAGCGCCATCACGGGTGCCGATGACCGTATCGAGCAGGAGAAAGGGCAGCCCTGCAGCGTGATCGCCGTGGAAATGTGTGACGACGACGGCATCCAGGCTGCTCGGATTGATATTCCAGCGCTGCAGCGCGAGCAGCGTGGTGGCGCCGCAGTCGATGAGGATGCGTTGCCCGCCCGATTCAAGCAGTGTGCAGGATTGCATGCGGTCGCCATGCGCGAACGGGTCACCGGTACCGAGCAACTGCACCCGCAGGCGGTCGTTCAATGGCGTAATCTCTCTGCTTCTATCTGTATCCGCTTCGGACGAGCGTGTTGTCCTGCGGGGTCATGTTTGGACGTGCCCCGTACTATTGTCCACCACTCATAAGAGAGCGGGCACCTGATAGCATCGTGGATGCTGAACGATGCGCGTTTCTGAGATCTGGCAGGTGCGATGCCGCTTAACTTTGACCCCGATCACGACAGCTACGTTGGTGAACGGTTGACCGTTTCCGGGGCGCTCTTTCGGAAGGCGATGGGCGACCTTGTGACGAGCGGGATGCCCGAGGAGGACGTACTCTCCACGCTGCTCGAGGAAGAAGGCTGGTCACCGGAGATGCTCGGCGTGGCAGTGCGCGACCGCAAGGACTGGGCGCCGACGCTCTGGTTCGACCTTGATCGCCGCGGCTTCGCCGGCCCGCGTCTGTGCGTTGACGTCCGCGCGTTTTATCGGCGCCTGCGCGGTCAGGCAGCTGATGGCGTTGGTTCAGCGAGCGTCTACAACGACCTGCGGCAGGAGTCCAACTGGTCGTTGGCGATGCCGGGCGTGACGCCGGCACTGCTCGAGGCCGACGTGGTGGCCGAGGTGATCAGGCTGCTGCGGCAGCGCACGCACTGATTCCGCATGCAGCGATCCACCACATGTGGGGCACGAGGTTCGCCTTGCGCTCGATAGTGATATGCGCTACGACGGTTGTACATGAACAGAAAAAGGTGACGCAATGAAGTTTGAAGAATTGCAGCTGATCGGTGTGCTCGGCGGCGGCGTTATGGGAGGAGGGATCGCCCAGACGTATGCGCTTGCCGGCTACACGGTCGTGGTGCGCGATATCAACGACGAGGCGATCACGGCGACACGAAACGCTGTCTTCGACGGCAAGTGGGGGATCAAGCGAGGGGTCGAGCGCGGCAAGCTGGCGTTCGATGACGCCGCGGCGGCGATGCAGCGCATCAGCTTCACGGCCGAGCTTCAGGGACTGGCGCATTGCGACATCATCATCGAGGCGATCCCTGAGAAGCTTGAGCTGAAGCAGCAGGTTTTCAAAGAGCTTGACGTCATCGCCAAACCGGCCGCGATCTTTGCTTCCAACACCTCCGGCTTCGTGATCGAAGAGGTGGCACGGGACGTCTCGCCCGCCCGAAAGCAGCAGTTTGTCGGCATGCACTTCTCGAACCCCGTCACGACGATGCGGATGTGTGAAGTGATCTATACGCCAGAATCGAGCGAAGAGGCGGTCACCGTGGTGCGCTCCCTTGCGGAGGCCGGCGGCAAGGTCGTGTCGATGGTAAAGGATGCGCCCGGCACCTATGGCTTCCTGCTCAACCGCATTTTTGGCGCTGCCCGGCGTGAGGCGCTGGCGATCGTTAAGGCAGGCATCGCCAGCAAAGAGGACATCGACAAGGCAATGATCACCGGCCGCAACTGGCCGTCCGGCTTTTTCGGCGCCCGCGGCGGCATCGGCAGGGAGTGGTAGGAGCCGTTGAGCGCTCGTTGGGGCGGACATCGGGCCAGGCCCTCCGGGGAGCTTCCCAGGGCGCGCGCAGAATGTGAGCAGGAGGGATTGGGCGTGAAGCATTACGAAGGCCGGTTCACGGGGCTGCGGGACTTCAACATCTACTTCCAGCGTTGGCTCCCTGATGGAGAGGTCACCGCGGTCCTGCTGGTTGCGCACGGCTACGCCGAACACAGCGGCAGGTATCAAAATCTGGTGGACTACTTCGTGCCGCGCGGCTACGCGATCTATGCATTGGACCACCGCGGCCACGGCCGCTCCGACGGCGAACGGGTGCAAGTGGAGCACTACACGGACTACCTGGCGGATCTGAAATCCTTCTTCGACGTGGTCCGAGCCGAAAATCCAGCAAGCAAGATCTTTTTGGTCGGCCATAGCATGGGTGCGGCGATCAGCACCGCCTATGCAGCACAGTATCAGGAGGAACTTGACGGTCTCGTGCTGTCCGGTGGCGGCATCGCGACGGACAAAGCTCCGCCGCGGCCGGCAAACCTCGACCTTGCTGCTGCCCTCAGCCGGGATCCAGCGGTCGGAGAAGCATACAAGAACGATCCGCTGGTCTATCGCGGTCCCGGCCCGTCGCCTGAACGCTCGGCCCTGGCGGAAATGCGGACCGTTCTGCCACAGGAGGCGCCCCGGATCACCTTGCCGATCCTGATCATGGCCGGCAGCGGCTCACCGCTCGGCGACGGCCCCCGCAGCCAGGCGCTGTTCGATGTCGTGGGCTCAAAGGACAAGACGCTTAAGCTCTACGATGGCCTGATGCACGAGATCTTCAACGAGCCGGAGCACCCACAGGTTATGGCAGACCTTGAGACATGGTTGCTGGCGCACGGGTAGGTTGAGCTTGAGCAGCAGCGGCCCCGCGAGGAGCGCTTCAGGCAGCCAGTCAGGCGTCAAGGCAGATGCTGAATGTGGTACTCTTCGCTCGACGATACGGCACATAACGAGCCGGCAGTGGCTGCGTTCGGCGGCTAAAATCCGGCTGAATCCCACGCATGAATCGTGATCGAGGGGCGGCATGAACTTTAAGGACACACCGGTCGAGGCTGTCTGGCGCAAAGAGGTCCGCAGCTTCCTGGAGACGGAGATGCCCGCAGGGCTGCGGGATGGCGACGGCGAAGGCGGCCTCTTCGGGCGCAGCGCGTCGATGGCAGAGTGGCGCAAGCGCGTTGCGACGAAGGGCTGGATCGCGCCGCACTGGCCGAAGGAATACGGCGGCGCCGGCATGGGCACCAAGGACCAGTTCATCATGAACGAGGAGTTCGCCGAGGCAGAGGCGCCAAACGTTGGCGGCTTCGGCGTGATGATGATCGGCCCCACGCTGATCACCCACGGCAGCGAGGAGCAGAAGAAGCGTTTTCTGCCCAGCATCCTCAAGGGCGAGATGGTCTGGTGCCAGGGTTATTCTGAGCCTGGCTCCGGCTCGGACCTTGCGTCTTTGCAGACGCGGGCCGTGCGCGACGGCGACGACTATGTGCTCAACGGCCAGAAGATCTGGACCACGGGGGCGCAGTACGCGGACTGGATGTACATGCTCGCCCGCACCGACCCGGACGCGCCGAAGCATCGCGGCATCTCGATGTTCCTCTTCGACATGAAAACGCCTGGCGTGAGCGTACGCCCGTTGACGACGATGGCAGGCGCTCAGAGCTTCAACGAGGTCTTTTTTGACAACGTGCGGGTGCCGGCGCCACAGCGTGTTGGTGAAGAGAACCGTGGTTGGTACGTCGGCGCCACGCTACTCGACTTCGAGCGCTCCGGCATCGGCAGCGCCGTGGGCGTGCGTAAGCAGCTCGAGCGGATGCTTTCCTACGTCGGCCCTGAGATGGACAAACTGGCCTTCAAAACCCGTAGCACGCTCCGGCTCGAGTTTGCCGATCGCTGGATCGAGGCCAACATGGCAAAGTGGCTCTCCTATCGGGTGATCTCGATGCAGGCGGCCGGCCAGATCCCCAACCACGAGGCGAGCGTCACCAAGCTGTATATGTCCGAGATGCAGCAGCGAATCGCCGCGCTCGGGATGCATATGGCCGGAATGCGCGGCATGATCTACGACCCGAAGAGCCCCCACGCCGTCATGGGCGGGCGGGTCGCGATGAGCTATGTCGGCGGCGTCTCATCCACCATCGCCGGTGGCAGCAGCGAAATTCAGCGCAACATCATTGCCACGCGCGGGCTGGGCCTGCCGCGGGGCTAAGGCGCCCCTCGCTGGCCACGGGTGCTCTTTGCAGCGATCGGCATGAAGTCCGCGGCCGTATGTGCCGGGGTGTTCACAGCAGGAGGAACGAGATGACATCGGCAACGGCGACGCAACCGGTAGTGCTGTTCGAACGGCGCGGGCGGGTTGGGCTGATTACCCTGAACCGGCCGGAGAGCCTGAACGCGTGGTCCCGCGAGATGGAACGGCTGATACGCGAGTCCATCGAAGCCTGCAACGTCGACGACGGCATCGGCGCGATAGTAATCACCGGCGCCGGACGCGGCTTCTGTTCGGGTGCGGACCTGCGCCGTGACCGCTCCGCCGAGGCGAACGGCGCCACCCCGGTTCGGGATGACCCCGAGCCGCTCGCTTTCTTTATGCAACGCTCAAAGCCGCTGATCGCGGCGATCAACGGTCCTGCGGTCGGCGTTGGCCTTACGTTGACGCTCTGCTGCGATATGCGGATCGCCTCCGACAAGGCACGGCTTTCCGCCCGTTTCGTGCGCATCGGACTGACTCCGGAACTGGGCTCGACCTACTTCCTGCCCCAGATCGTCGGTCTCGGCTTTGCCAACGAGTTGATCCTTACAGGCCGCATCATCGACGCAGCAGAGGCCGGGCGGGTCGGCCTGGTCAACCGGGTGGTGCCGCACGAGCAGTTGCTGGACGCGGCGATCGGCCTCGCAGATGAGATCGCCTTCAACCCGACGCAGCACGTTAGCTGGGCCAAACGGCTCGTTTACAGCAACGCCGCCAACGACAACCTGCGTTCCGTGCTCCAGTCTGAGGATGAGATCTTCGGCCAGGCGACCCGCACCGCCGCCTTCGCGGAGGCGGGTCGTGCCTTCGCCGAAAAGCGAGCTCCCCGCTTCAACAGCTAGCCCACAGCCAGCCAACGGCCACCCGACGCTCGAGTTTAGTGGTACACGGCGAACCTGACGGAGTCTGACGCATCCCGATGCCCCCGCAGCTGTTCTTGCGCTGCGGGGCATCGACGTGTTTGAGAATCTGGTGCGAAAATGCGGGCCACGCCTCTTCATTGGGGCGCACTTGTGACCTACACTCAGGATGCTCTGCGGACCGGCTGAAGGCTGGCGATGCCGCGCCCTGCCATGTGCCTGT
>JBBRGK010000105.1:0-8303 GCA_038240805.1 Dehalococcoidia bacterium
GCATCGACTTCGTCTGCCTGCCGGGCGGAACGATCCCGGCGGTGTCGCAACTCCCGCATTTCGATGTGCAGACGAGCCATCCGTTCTGCGTCTGCGTCGAGCGCTGCCCGGCCGCAGCGTAGCTCTTCCAGCCGCCGCTCATTCTGCGCGATGCGCTCGGTCAGCGTCCGGACCTCGTGCTCAACGATGCCGGCTTTGAAGGTCACGCCTTCGTAGCCACGCAGGGCCGCATCCAGCGCCCTGATCGCTGCGTCCGCCGTCTTATCGCCCGCGTTGCTATCAACGAGCTGTTGAATACGGCTGGTAAGGGTCGCGGCCTCTTTCTCCAGCGCCAGGCCGCTGATCTCTCCCTGTCGCACGAGGGCGCTGCGGAGGAACTGCTCGCGCGAGAGCCCGAGCAGCACCCGGCCGATATCCCACTGGCTCTTGCCGCTCTGGAAGCGTGCGGTCACGTCTTGCACCGCGTCGAGATCGGCGATCGTACATGAGCCGCGCTGAAAGTCGCGTCGAATCCGCAAACGCTGTCCCGCGGACTCGACATCGAGCTCGAGATCGAACCGATCGCCCGTGAGCGGCTGGAAGCGGCTGTGCTCAGCCGGGCTGCTGCGGGTGCCGGGCAACAGGCCGTACAGGGCCGCGACGATGGCAGCAACTACGGTCGACTTGCCGCGCTCGTTGCCATCGACGAGCAGGTTAAGCACCCCTGGCGCCCATGCGATCTCGGCGCCGTCCAGCACGCCGAAGTGCGCCGCAAGGCGCAGCAGCCGCATCAGACGCGTCCCGTCAGTTCGTAACGCGGCAGAACGCGTCCGTCGATCAGGGCATCGAGACCATAGCGAAGCGCCTGCTGCAACCGCTCTCGCTCGCCGTCGTTGGTGGACACAGCAAGCCTCCGATCGATCTCGGCAACGAAGCGGCCTTCGGTAGTCTCCGAGCCGGGCGGCGTGCGGTAGCGGTCGAGGTCGTAGTCGGGCATTACCCCGGCGGCGTCTATCTTCAGGTGAAAGCAACGACCGGCCATGAATCCGTCGGGCAGCCGCAGATCGAGGCCGCGCCCCGGCCGTCCGCACAGTCGCAGGCAGATGATATCGGCGTCGCGGCAGCCGGCTTCGCGCAGCCGCCGCTCGATCAGTTGCAGCAGGGCGGCCTGGTAGTCGATGCCGGTGCAGTCTATGGCGATATCGTGGATCGTGCGGCCGTCGACGGGCACGAGTTCGACCGTCGTGCCTGCCTGCGTAAGCTCGCCTAGCAGGACGCCTTTCGGGCCGCATTCGTCGAGGCCGCGGCCGGCGGGACAGCCTGAATAGGCGCCCAGCAGCCGTCCCGTGACGGTCTCGATCCGGCTGTGACTGTGGTAGTGGCCCAGGGCGGTGTAGTCATAGCCGGAGCGTTCTAGTTCATCGTCCGAGAACGGCAGCACAGCCTGCTTTCCTGGCGGAGCAAAGCCGGTACGCGAGCCGTGGAAGACGAGCACGTTCTGCACTCCCGGCTCGGGTGTCGGCAGCCGCTGCAAGGGATGGTCGCCTGCGGCGCTGTGTCCGGTGAACGCGATGCCGGTGAACGCTACGCCGGGCACTCCCGGCAGCCGCTTCCGACTCCAGCCGTCGCCATCAAAGATGTGCACGTTCGCGGGCCAGTCGAAGTTATGCCGGCTGAGGACGAAGTCCGGCTGATAGTAGCTGGAGGGCGAGTAGAAGTCATGATTTCCGGGGGCGATCACCACCGGCAGACCACACTCGGCGAGCGCGCCTGCCGCCTCTGCCAGCGTGTCGCCCGACACACCCTCGTGGTCGAACAGGTCGCCGGGCAGCAGCAGCAGATCGGCACCTTCATCCAGAGCCAGCCGGCATGTCTGCCGCAGCGCTGCGCCAAGCTCGCGCCGCCGCTGCTCCTGTTGCGCCCGCGACAGCCCCAGCGTCGACGTTGCCAGCGAGGCGCCGAGGTGAACATCCGAGATCTGCACGAAGCGCAAAGCTATCCTCGTGGCGCCATCGCCCGATGGCTATGCTAGCCCATGCGTGCCGAGGGTCGCCACGGGCAGGGGGATCTCACCGGCCAACGCTCAGGCGAGCGCGTTCTGCGGCGTGCGGCGGTGGCGCAGCATCCATGCGGCGGAACGAGCGCCCCATGCCAGCCCCCAGGGAGGCGCCGGGTTCGTGCTCTCCGGTACGATGCCGTACTCGTCGGCCATCTCCACAGTGTCGTGGATGGCACACTCGACCATGCGCTCGACGAAGCCGCGCCGTTGCCCGGTGGGTGGTTCGTAAGCGTCCACGATCGCCCGTAGCTGGGGCGCTCGTTATCCGGCCTATGCCCAACGTTAGGCGGCGGCACGCACAGTACGGTCCGTACTAATAGAGGATCCGCTGCAAGAAGGTGAGCATGTCGCTGGCGCCCTCAGCCAGAATCGTGTCGTGTCCGGCGCCAGGGAACGTCCGGAAACTGACCGGTGAGCCGTTAGCGATTAACTGCGACACTACGCCAGCGGCTGCCTGCTCACGCACCACAACGTCCGCATCCCCTTGTAGCACTAACAGCGGTGTCGAGATCGTGAGGTTCGCCAGCTGACCAGCGTCGTTCTTTGCCAGGAACCGCGCCACGTCGGGCTGGTCGAACCAGCCGGCCTTGAAGCCCGAAAAGACGGTAGGTCCGGCCGCGGCTATCGCGAGAAACGTGTCTGTTGCCGCTGGCGTGATGCACTTGCTCAGGTAGCCCGGCATCTGTGCGGCCAGGTCGGGACCCATGATCTGATCGTACCTGAACGCCGGGTTCTCAGCCTTCACCGCCGCCGCGACGACGGCGACGACGGCGTTTTCGGAGGCGCGGACACCGGTTAGCGCGGCTGTATCGTTCGCCTGTGTTGCTGCGCGGGCAAACGCTTCATTCATGTTGAACTGCAGCACGATGTTCTCGAATGGCGCGATGGCCACGGTGCCACGGAAGTCGAGACCAGACGTATCGGCGTACTCGGCTGTCGCGATCGCGCCGTGAGCGCCCTCGGAGTGCCCGACCACGGCCCAGGTCGCGGAGGAAGTCGGGATCGCCGTGTGTGCCGCCCGCACCGCGCCGATCGCTGCGTTGGCATCGCTGGCGCGGTTGTAATAGGGGTAGACATCGGGCGTGCCCAGCCCTTCGAGGTCGGGCGCCACCACAACGTGGCCCGTCTGTACCAGCAGGCTAATGGTCGACAGGTAGGGATAGAAGCCGGCATCGGGGTCGGGATTCCTGGAGACGTCCATCGTCACGCTCGGCGCACACTGGTCGGCGCCCACGGTCGTTGTGCCGTGAATCCAAACGACGATGGGCCATCCACCGGTGGGCGCCGTGCCCTGAGGCGTGAACACGACGGCTTTTGCCTGAACTATTCCGCCCATGAAGCCCTGCATCGAATACGTGAGCAACTGCGCTTTGCCGGCGCCAATAGACATGGGCGCGGCATAGTCCACGAGGGCGACGACATCGCCCTGTTGCGGTACCTGCAACGTCTTCGCCGTCACGCCAGGCGAGGAATGGAACAATACCAGGAATCCGATGAGCGAGACGATTAGTGCTCTGGCACCGTGGGTGCGATTCATCGACTGCTCCTTCGCAATTGCTGCCGCTCCTTGCGGACCAGCACGGTTCACTATGGACCTCTGACCGCGATGCGTCTACAGGTGCGTGCTCGGCCAACAGGGCGATTGCATCTTAGCCGGCCAACACTTTGAGGAGGTAGCGCTCATCCCAGTCTGCCATGAGCCGTTTGGCCTTGAGGCCGCACCTGGCGGTGCGCTCCTTGCTCAAGAGGTTAAGCGCCACGTGGCGCAGGATGGCGAGATTGTGGGGACCAGGCCGATGCGGCTATGGCCACCGGCGACCAACGTCTCCCCCGAATCCCGATGCGGCGCGCGGCGCGTCAGCCGGGAATCGAAGCGAGGAGCTCAGCCCCCCACGCTTCAGAGGCCACATCGCGCTGGTGTTGACTGAGTTCCCATTGATAACCGGCAGGATCGGCGATCACTGCCTGGCGCAGTCCCCACGCCTGGTCTCTGGCGGCACTGACGACGGTACCGCCTGCCGCGGCCGCATCGGTGCACGTCTTATCGACATCGTCAACGAAGACGAGCACCATGCTTGTGACACATCCATGTTCTGTCGGCATCGGCTGCGGTGCGTATCCGACAGAGACGACAAATCCCCGGTAGACGAGTTCGGCGTGGCCGATCGTGCCATCAGGCATCGTGAATCGCACGGCCTCGGTGAAACCGAAGACATCGCAGAGCCAACGAACAGCGGCATTCGGGTCTCGGTAGCGCAGGAACGGGACAATCGAGGGATAGCCCTTCGCCGGGTTAAACATCGGGCGTTCTCCGCTCGCTCAATCTGCCGCAGAGTCCGGTCGACGAGGTGACAGCTGGCCCAACCTCCGCAGCGAATCCTTCAGGATGCGTGACCGGGCTTAGCAGAGCGCGATAAGGCCAGCATAGCGTGACAACGTCGACCCATGCGTTCTTCTATGTCAAGGCGCTCTCTGCGGGCAGCAAAAACCTGTCATAGAACGTGACGCGCTACAGCCCGCTGAACCATTCCTGGTCCAGCGGGCTGTAGCGGTACCTTCTCACTAACCGGCTACATGGTTACTGGACTGCAGGAGTGCTCCGGGGAGCCGCTTTGCCGATTCCGGAAGCGCGGCCAGAGGCGCCCGGTCCACCGGCGCCGTGGTGGCCGCCATGATCGCCGGATCCTTCGGGGCCACCGGGACCACAGGGACCACCTTTGCCGGCGGGTCCATTCTGCAGCCGTTGCAGGATCTCGGTCGCCTGCGCCTGGGTGATCGTCTTCGCCTGCACCGCCTGGTCAAGGATCGGTTTGGCCGCGTTCACCTGGGCCTGACCCACCGCCCCTGCCGTGGTGTTATGCGCCGCGAAGACCTGGTCCGGTGTCTTGCCGGATTGCAGCTCCTGGCGGAACTGGTCCTGCGTCTCGCCCACGGTCTGCTGGAATGCCTTGTCGAGGGCATCCTTCAGGCCGGTGACCTGGTCCGGACCAGCGCCGTGGCCGAAGTCACTCTCGAATTTGCCCGCGAAGCCGCCGCCAAAGTGGAGGTCGAGCGGGCCATTGCCGGCATCGATCGCCTGATTGAGCTTATCGGCCTCGGCCTGCGTCAGCGTACCTGCCTGGACAGCTTTGCTTACCTCATCCTTCGCCGTCTGCTTCAAGGCGCTATCGAGTTTGGCGCGGTCAACGCCGAGGTTTTTGGCCAGGTCGTTGAGGGCCTGGTCGGCCTGTGCCCGGTGCTGTTGCTGCGCCGCGTTCGGTGTTGGGCTTGCGGCGGATCCGGGGGTCTGGGCCATCACTTTACCGCCGAGCACCGCTGCGCCGAGCGTAATGATGCCGCCTGCCGCCCCCAGAATGGCCAACCTGTGTTGTTTGGGTACCATGCCTGTGCCTCATTTGTGCTGCCCGATCTGGTGCAAACCGCGTTTGCCTCCCATCGGCACTGTGCGTCACCTGTGCAGCTCACAAACCAAGCATCGCGCTCCTGCATGAGAGGCGCGTTAGGCTGGAATTTGAGTTTTCTCATCTGCGAGGAATGCCGGCAGGAAGGTGGGCGAACTGTTGATTGAGAATTCGGCGCACATCTTATGGCGCGATCTGGTAGGCCCAGTCTGGCTGCCAGTGCCAGGGAGCGGTGACCGCCTGTTCCAGAGGGACGCCGCCGAGCAGGTGGTCGAGCGCGTAGTGGGTGGCACGGTGGGCGACGATGAGGATACGAGCATCACTGTGCTGGCCGCGCAGATAGGCGAGGAACGCTTCAGTGCGGCGGACGCAGTCCGTGTAGCTTTCGCCGCCGGGGAATGGAGCTGTTACGCACTGGCTGCGCATGGCTTCGATCTCAGTGGCCGCGTGGCGGGTGAGATCGCCGTAATCGCACTCACGTAGCCGCACGTCCGGCAGGATCGGGATCTCTCGTCCAGCGAAGGCGATTGCGGCGGTGTCGCGGGCGCGGCGCAGATCGGAGCAGTAAACTGCGTTGAATAACTCAGCGGCCTCGCGCTCGCCCAGTTCTGCGGCCTGACGACGACCGAGCGCTGATAACGCCGGATCGTGATGGCCGGATGCAAGCCCGGCCTCGTTGTCTTCGCTGGTCGAATGCGTGACGAATGTCAACTTGATCACGGCTAGACGGCCGCCGGGCGGCCGGATTCGAGCGCACGCTGGCGAGCGAGGATCTCGTCATCGAAGGAGAAGTCGAAACGATACTGAGCGCGACCACCTCCGCAGAACCAGGCGTAGGTGAGCAGCAGTTCCTGGTGGATGCGCCGGCGAGGCTCCCAGCCGAGCCGCTGACGGGACTTCGAGAAGTCGAAGATCCGGCTGCCGATCTCCCACTCGTTCCAGTCCGACAGCTTTTCACGCGTTCGTTCGTCGGAGAGGGCGAGGCCGCGATCGATGTGCGCCACAACCGGCTCGTGGCCCATGACGGCGCCAATCGCCTGCATCAGGCCGTTATAGCTGATCGCGTCTGGTCCGGCCAGCGTGAACGCTTCGCCGATTGCATCCTTGTTGCCGAGCGCGGCGATCATCCCCTCGGCCACGTCGTCCACATGCACCATGTGCAGCAGCGGCAGACCATCTCCCGGCACGATACAGGGCCGGCCCTGCTCGATGCGAGCGAAATAGGACGGCTCGCGTCCCGGAATCGAGTTGCCGGGTCCGTAGACATGTGAAAAGCGCAGGACCGTGAGCGGCAGCCCCTCCTCGCGATGCAGACCAAACAGCAGCCGCTCGGCCTGCGCTTTGCCGGCGCCATAGAAGCCGCGCACGCTCAACGCGGCGTCGGTCTCCGTGGGGTAGTCCTCGCGGATCGGCTGCAGAAAGCTACGACGATAAACGGCGATCGAGCTGGTGAACAGGAACTGCTGCACTCTGCCGGCAAAGCGCTGCAGCAGCGGCTGCAGGTCGGCGGGGGTGAAGGCGGTGTTGTCGAACACGGCATCGACGTCGATCCCCTCCAGCGCCTCGGCATAGGCAGCGCTGTCGAGGCGGGCCGCATGAACCCGGCGCACCCCCGCCGGATACGCGACGGCATGACTGTTTAGCACCGTCACCTCGTGGCCGAGCGCGTGCAGCTTTCGCACAAGTTGGAGTCCCACGAACCGGTTGCCACCGGTGACAAGCACACGCATCGTTCGCTCCAGTCGCTTGCTCTTGAAATAGCACTCAGGGCAGACACAGGTACATTGCCGGTACGGCACCGGCTTTCGCCCAACAGGTGACAACGGTACGATACAGCCCGGCGCTGCAATTACCGCGACCATGAAGCGGTCACCGATGCAACCATGCAACGAGAAAATCCCGGAGTGTCGCTCACGGCGTTGAACCGGACGTCTGACCATGGCACGGAGTGAACCATGAGAGCACGCCGGTTGCTCAACGGGCTGGGGTTGACGCTCGTCTCCATCGCTGCGATTGCGGGTTTCAACCCGGCTGCCGGTGCACCGCCGCCGAAGCTCGAAGCAGCGCCCAGGCCGCGTGTGCTTGCCTGCGCCCAGGGTGACAACCGCATGATCCAGGTTGAGCAGGTCCTGGCCGGCATGACCGTCGAGCAGCAGGTGGGCCAGCTGTTCATGGTCGGCCTGCAGAGTGACGCCTCGGGCGGCCAGGCGGCGATGGTCAACGACGACATCAGCACCTATCACGCGGGCAACGTCGTGCTGTACGGCTCTAACTGGAGCTCGTCTGCGGCAATACGCACGGTGGTAAGACCGCTGCAGAAGCTGGCGCAGGATTCCAACAACGGTATCGGCCTGTTCATCTCGGGCAACCAGGAGGGAGGGCAGCTGGGCGCCTTCCAGGCGTTCTACGGACAGGGGTTCTCGACCATTCCGAGCCCGATCGCCCAGACCGGGTACGACCCGGATACGCTGCAGGAACAGGCGCGCATCTGGGGCGTGCAGTTAAGCAACGCCGGCATCAACCTCGACCTGGCCCCGGTGCTCGACACCGTGCCGCCGGGCACAGCGGCCAGCAACGATCCGATCGGCTACTGGGGGCGTGAGTACGGCTTCTATCCCGAGGACGTAACGAAATACGGCGTCGCTTTCGAACGCGGCCTGCTTGCCGCCCCGATCGCGGTGTCGATCAAGCACTTCCCTGGCCTCGGCCGTGTCACTGGCAACACCGATTTCACGGCCGAGGGCATCATCGACAACCAGTTCAGTGGCCTCGACGACCCCTACCTGCAGCCGTACAAGGCTGGCATCGACGCCGGCGCCGATTTCGTGATGATGTCGCTGGCGGTCTACTCCCGCGTCGATTCG
>JBBRGK010000106.1:0-8236 GCA_038240805.1 Dehalococcoidia bacterium
AAACGACCAGATCGACCTGCTCAGCGATCGAGAAATCCACCAGCTCGTCGAATGCGGCAAGAAAGTCGATCAGACGGGACGGCAACCCGGTGTCCGGATC
This sequence comes from Dehalococcoidia bacterium, assembly GCA_038240805.1. Lineage (GTDB taxonomy): Bacteria > Chloroflexota > Dehalococcoidia > CAUJGQ01 > CAUJGQ01 > JBBRGK01. The sequence continues at coordinate 101 of JBBRGK010000106.1, forward strand.
AGGCCGGCTGTAGTTCTCCACGCCGATGTGAAGGTCGGCAAAATGGACGATCTTCATCTGCGCCAGCTAGTCATGGTTCATTCGATGTTGCCGAGATCGGGGTCATAGGCAGCCGCCGTTTTAGCGGACGCGCTCACCGCGGCGTCATAACGGTCGCGGATCGCAGCAACGAGATCGTCAATCTTGACGCGCTCCTGAGTCATGCTGTCGCGTTCGCGAATCGTTACGGCCGCATCGTCTTCCACGGTTTGAAAATCTACGGTGACGCACCACGGTGTACCGATTTCGTCTTGCCTCCGATACCGCCGTCCGATGCTCTGCGCGTCATCGAACTGAGTGGTGAAGTGCGGCCGCAGCAGCTCCCATACTTTGCGGGCCGTCGGCGACAGCTTCTCGTTGCGGCTCAGCGGCAGTACGGCGACGGTCACGGGGGCAATGAGCGGATGAAAGCGCATCACCAGCCTCGTGTCGTTCTTCTCCAGCGGTTCTTCGTCGTAGGCGTCGCACAATAGCATAAGCATGATTCGGTCAACGCCGACTGCCGGCTCAACGCAGTACGGCACGATATGCTCCTGCGTCTCCTCATCGAAGTAGCTGATCTGCTTGCCGCTGGTCGCGATGTGCTGTTTGAGATCGTAGTCGGTGCGAGAGGCGATGCCCTCAAGTTCGGACCAGCCGATCGGAAAGAGATACTCGATATCCGTTGTACCGGCGGAGTAGTGCGACAGCACCTCCTTCGGGTGGGCAAAGTAGCGCAGGTTTTCCAGCTTGACGCCCAATCGCAGGTACCAGCGCATCCGTTCCTTGCGCCAGTAATCGTACGCCTCATCCTGCCGGCCGGGTTTCACGAAGTACTCCATTTCCATCTGCTCGAACTCACGCGTGCGGAAGATGAAGTTGCCAGGCGTGATTTCGTTACGAAATGACTTTCCCGTCTGCGCTATGCCGAACGGCAGCTTCCGGCGGCTTGTGGTCAGCACATTGTCGAAGTTGATGAACATACCCTGCGCCGTCTCCGGCCGCAGGTAAGCGACGCCGGACTCGTCCTGCACCGGGCCGACGTAGGTCTTGAGCATCATGTTGAACATGCGCGGCTCGGTGAACGTGCCGACCGCGCCGCAGTCCGGGCAGGCAGCATGAAGATCGATGTGATCGGCACGAAACCGCGACTGGCAGTTCTTGCAGTCAACCATGGGATCGTTAAAGGTGCTGACGTGTCCAGATGCGACCCAGACACGTGGGTTCGTAATCACCGTCGCCTCGATCCCAACGACGTCGTCACGTTCGTGCACCATCGACCGCCACCAGGCATCGCGGATGTTGCGCCGCATCTCGACGCCGAGCGGGCCGTAGTCCCACGCATTGGCAAAGCCGCCGTAGATCTCCGCCGCCGGAAATACAAAACCGCGCCGCTTGCAGAGCGAGACGATCTTGTCCATGTCCACTTTTGAGTCTTCTGGCGGCACGTTTTCTCCTTGTCTCACGCCCCTGCGCCGGTCCGGCCAAACCGTATCAGGTGGTTTCTGGAGGGTCAACGAAAAGGACGGCCACGGGTCAGGCACTTCGGATCGCTTGACAGCCCGGCAGACCACCAATAGTATCGCCGCAATCCGGCGCATTGTGTCCGCGCGCCGGCAGTCAGCGAGATGAAAAGAATTCGGGGTCGACGCTCGCTTCGGCGTTCGGTCCCGGCAGGGGTGAAGCGGTTGATACGACAGATCGGCGGGTCGAACGACAAGCTGATGATCATGGTGGTGGCGGACTCGGATGCAGATCGCCTGCTCCGAGCACTGGTTTCGCATGGCTATCCGGCGACGAAGATCGGCAGTACTGGCGGCTTTCTGCGCCGGGGCAACACGACGATCATGTCCGGTGTTGAGGCGCACGAGGTGGATGAGGTTATGGAGTTCGTCCGCCGCTTCTGCCACGCCCGCACGGAGATGATCCCGCTGCAGTCACTGCCGATCACCGGAGACGGCGCTCCGGTCGTGGACCCGATGGAGGTACGGGTCGGAGGCGCCGTGGTTTTTGTGCTCAACGTGGAACGCCTGGAGAAGGTCTGAGGCGGATCGGCCTGACCAACTCAACGGGAAACCGGCCGCTTAACGCCCCTGCCATTGCGCCGGACGCTTCTCGGCAAACGCCGTCGGGCCTTCCACGCTGTCTGAGGTCGTGCGGATGATGCGCGACAGGAACGCCTCGATGCGCAGCCCTTCGTCCATGCCTGTGTCCGCGCCGCGGTAAGCCGACTCTTTGATCGCCCGCACTGACAGCGGCGCGTTTTGCAGAATGCGCTCTGCTAATCGCTGCGCCGCCGGAAGGAGATCGGCCTTCGGAACGAGGTGGTTCACCAGGCCGATCCGGTACGCCTCTTGCGCGTCGATCCGTTCTCCCGTGAACATCATCTCCAGCGCCACGCCGAAAGGCACCAGCCGAGGCAGGCGCTGGGTACCGCCCCCACCGGGAAGAATGCCACGCATGACCTCTGTGAGGGCAAACGACGAGCCCTCGGCCGCGATCCGCATGTCGCAGGAAAGGGCCAGTTCAAGACCGCCCGCGAGACAGTAACCGTTGATCGCGGCGATGATCGGCTTCCAGATCTTGAGGCCCCTGTTCAGCGCCAGCGTCTCGGGCTCCCAAAATGTATCAACAGCGCCTTCATGCAGGGCGCGGTTGCGCTGGCTCATCTCTTTCAGGTCAGCGCCAGCGCAGAACGCACGCTCGCCCGCGCCGGTCACGATAGCCACCCAGGCGCCATCGCTGTCCCTGAAGCGAATGAATGCGTTGAGAAGCTGCGCACGCAGGGGAGTGTTGAGGGCGTTCATCGCCTCGGGGCGGTTCAGGGTGATGAATGCGATGCGGTCACGCTCTTCGTATAGGACTTCGTTCATGGTTTCCCTCCGGCCTTTTCTCAGGGGTAAACATAAGCGGGGCAGCGATCAGGTGATCGCTGCCCCGTTCTCTCATATCTGTGCCCTGGTGTCATGTCCACCAGTGCCTGACCTATTTGTTGATGAACAGCGGAGCAAGCACCAGCGAGATTGTCGCTAACAGTTTCACGAGCACATGCAGCGCCGGTCCCGCCGTATCTTTGAACGGGTCGCCGACCGTGTCGCCCACGACCGCCGCCTGATGCGTCGCAGAGCCCTTCGTCACCGTGGTGCCGTCCTCTTCCTTCATGAAGCCGGACTCGATGTCCTTCGTCGCATTGTCCCAGGCGCCGCCGCTGTTATTGAGGAACGTTGCCACGATGATGCCGCCGATCGTGCCGATGATCAGCAGCCCTGTGACCGCTTCCCACCCGGCGTCAGGGTTATTCAGCGGACCTGCGCCAAGCCAGCGGAACACCAATCCAACGACTATAGGCAGACCAACCGCCAGAATGCCGGGTAGAACCATTTTCCGCAGGGCAGCGCGCGTCGTGATATCTACCGCTCGACCGTAGTTCGGCCGGGAGGTACCCGCCATGATGCCGGGGTCTTCTCGGAACTGGCGGCGGACCTCTTCGATAATTTCGGCCGCCGCCGCGCCCACCGCGCGGATGGAAAGCGAGGAGAAGAGGAAAACAAGCATCACGCCGAGCAGTCCGCCCGTGAACACCTGGATGCTGGCAAGATCCACAAAGATGTCCTTATGGAGGACTTCGCGAACCTTGTCCAGGTACGCACTAAAGAGCAAGAACGCCGCCAGTCCTGCCGAAGCCACGGCGTACCCCTTGGTGAGAGCCTTAGTCGTGTTGCCGACCGTGTCCAGCGCGTCAGTGATATGGCGGGCACCTTCGGGAGCACCAGACATTTCGGTGATACCGCCGGCGTTATCCGTGATAGGTCCGAAGGTATCCATCGCCAGAATGTACGCAGCCGACATCAACATGGCCATCGTCGCCACTGCCGTACCGAAGACGCCGCTCCTTGCAGGATCCACGCCGGCGAGACTTGCATGCGCACCGAAAATGTACGACGCAACAAGCGCCGTCCCAATAACGAGCGCCGTGACCGCCGTCGTCTCGAAGCCAACTGCGGTGCCGATGATGATGTTGGTTGCTGGACCGGTGCGAGAGGCGGCAGCGATCTCTTTTACCGGTCTCCACGCCCCTGCTGTGTAGTACTGCGTGATATAGACGAAAGCTATTCCGGTTGCGATCCCCACGAGCCCGCAGTAGAAGAACCAGTACCAATGGTTCCCGAGCATGTAGTAGGTCGCCAGGGCAAGCCCGATGACTGAGAGCACGGAACAGACGTAATAGCCGCCATTGAGCGGTTGCATCGGGTCCTGTTCTCTGCTGTCCTCGTGTGTGAAATACGGCACGGACAGGAGCCCGGCCATTGTCGCGAGAATGCCGAAAGAACGCAGCACGAGCGGGAAGAAGATCCACTTCACGTCTTTCGTCGCAGTGAAAATGACCACGCCAAGAATCATCGCGCCGATGTTCTCGGCCGACATCGACTCGAACAGGTCGGCGCCGCGGCCGGCGCAGTCGCCGACGTTGTCGCCGACAAGGTCAGCGACAACAGCCGCATTACGCGGGTCGTCCTCAGGAATGCCCGCCTCGACCTTGCCGACCAGGTCCGCCCCGACGTCGGCTGCCTTGGTGTAGATACCGCCGCCCAGCTGAGCGAACAGTGCTACAAAGCTCGCGCCGAAGCCGAAGCCCACGATCAGGAACGGTGTCGAGCCGACCGGGTGCCCGAGAATCTTGCTGTAGACGCCGAATATGCTCGAAACGCCAAGCAGGGAGAGCGCCACAACGAGGAAGCCGGACACCGCGCCGCCGCGAAGCGCGACCGTGATCGCCGTCCGCAGGTTTTGTTGTGCCGCTGCAGCGGTGCGCAGGTTTGACCGCACGGAAATGTACATGCCAATGTAGCCGGCGATGGCCGAGCAAGCCGCTCCGACGAGGAAGGCGATCCCGGCCAGGATTCCCTGTTCGGTCGCGCCAACCGTCTTCACGGTCGCTCCGAGCGGGTCGCCGACTGCGGACGCCGTAAAGGCTACGATCAAACCGATGATCACGGCGACCACGATGGACAGAATGCCGATCGTCTGATACTGGCGCCTGAGGAACGCCATGGCGCCCTCAAAAATCATGCCGGCGATGTCTTGCATCGCAGGCGTGCCTGTGTCGCGTGACAGCACGTCCCGTGCGAGCCACAGCGCGAACAGGATCGCCAGGACTCCTACGATGGGTACGATCGCTACGATACCCATGCAGCGCGCTCCTTTCTCTTATGCCTGCTTATACCCTGAATTTACGCATGCACCGGACACGACGAAAGCGGGCTGGCTGGCCCGCTGCCGACACGATGCATCACCTCTGGATGCAGTGGTCCGGATCGGAATCTAACAGCCACCCCATGGACGATCAAGGCTCCCCCGCATAATATGCCTGCAGAACGTTCCGATATGTCTTCCGGCGAGCTATTCGCACTAGCAGTTCCACTGCTCCGAATGCCCGAAATTGAGCTAACTGTCTCGAGCCAGACGCTCCTCAAGCGATGCAAGTTGACGGGCCAGTTCCTGCTGTCGCGCAGCGATTGTCAGGTCGCCGCGGGTCCGTTCCAGAATGCTCCGCGTAACGTCGGTCGTGCGCCGAAGGCCACCGGTGATCGCGTCAGGAAAGTCCACCGTCACCAGCACGTCGTAAATATCGTCCATGCAGCGCAGATAGCCCTCGCAGCGGGCGATGTCGCCGTCACGCAGGCTATCCAGCAGATATCGCCGTAACTCTCCGACCGCCTCGCCCATCCCGTTCAGGTACGCCGGATGCTCGACGGCCAGCTCTTCTGGCCCCGGCAGCGGGTCGCCGTGGACCAGCGCCAGCGTCAACGCCGCTTCAGCATGTTCCTTTTGCGCATCGTGTACGAAGCCGGCGTAGAAAATATCGGTATGATCGTCGAGGGCGGCCCGCACATCCCTCAATAACGTTGTCGCCTTCTGGAGCAACAGCCTCGCCTGGTCGAACTCATCGCGGTGCACAGCACGGATACCGTTCGCAGAGAGGCGGATAACTTCGCGGCAAGCGGGGAGCGCTTTTTCGCGCGCAGTGTGCTTGGCTATGAAGCGCGCCCGCACACCGTCCATGATCAGATCAAGCTGGCCGGCGAGACTATCGGGCACACATTTCTCACTTTCTTTGTTCTGGACGGGATTGGCATATTCCTGACCAGAAGAGCCGTACGTGACGCCGCTAGAGGTCTTTGACCGGGTCGGGAAAGTCGCCCTGCCGCGCCGCATCGATCATCGTTCGCGCCTCCGAGGGAAGCTCCATTCCCATCTCGTCGAATCGCTTCTCAACCCAGCGTCCGATCTGGCGCGGATCCTTGTAGGCATCCGGACCGGAGCCCGGCGACGGCTCGCCGTACTGCTCGATGATCTGCTGATCGCTGCGGTGGTAGGCAAACTTTGAAGGTGCCCGCTCCATCTGTCGGCTGCCGCAACTGCCGCATACCGGGTCCACCTGCGACGAAACCGTGCGCGCGAACATGCTCGTCAATCGCCGGCACTCAATGCATCGGTACTCATAAATAGGCATGGGCTACTCCCTGCCAGCGACGCATTTGGCGACCCGAACCGCCGAGGCAGAGGCTGGCTTCTTCTCGACCGGCTCAAAAGCCATCGTCGTCGTCTCCGTCGAATCCGTCATCTGCCATCTCACCCACTTCCATCCGCGAAACCATGTCGTTGAACTGCGGGTCCGCCCCTTCGCCGCTCTCCTCGCCCATCCGGCGTGCCCATGCCGCCATCGCCCGTGGGTCACCCGATTCCAGCCCTTCGATGTAGCTTTCGTCGTCTGCGCCGGCAAATTCCGAAAATGACCTGTGCACGGCAAAGCGAGAGATCAGCCGCGAGAGTTCTGTGCCACCGCAAACCGGGCAGAGAATCGGTGTCTCAGCGTTGAAGCTGCGGCGGAAGACCTCCACCTTTTTGCGGCAACCGCCACACATGAACTCGTAGATCGGCATGATTCACACACTGGCAGCGGCGGTGAGCCACCGACCGCGACTTTCGACCAGCATACCGGTGCCGCGCGAACCGTCCAACGGTGCGGACCATTGGTCAGGCGTTTCCATCGACTGCGTTCTCGATCAGGTCGATTGATTCGACTTTCCCGGACCGGCTGAGCGAGACAGCCACAAGGTCGATTCGCGCCTCCTGCGGTACCTCCGGGTGCAGTGCCAGATAATATTCCGCCATCACGCGCATCCGGTGTTGCTTCGTACGTGACAGTGAAGCGAGCGCGGAGCCGAGATCGCCCTGGCGGCGCGACCGGACCTCAATGAAAACGGTAACGCCGTTGTGTTCGGCAACCAGGTCGATCTCACCATGGCGGAGATACACGTTTCGCGCCTCGATCCGGTAGCCTCGTTGCTCCAGATATGCTGCAGCCAATCTCTCAGCGAAGGCACCGAGCGCACGCCGCTGCCCGCCAGGCGACGACGTGCCGGGGACACGGCGGGGATCGCTCACCGGCTGGCCGCCTGCGCCACTGGTGCGAAAGAGAAACGGTGCAGCGGGCTCGGTCCGAGGCGTTCCAGCGCTTCGAGGTGCTCGGGCGTACCGTAACCCCGATTGCGAACAAAGCCATAGCCCGGAAATCGAAAGTCGAATCCAACCATAACCCGGTCGCGGGCGACCTTGGCGACGATCGACGCTGCGGCAATCGCGCTGCAAAGTGCATCGCCGTGGACGACCGGTTCCTGCGGCAAATCGACCTCCGGAAGCCTGAACGCGTCGAGAAGCAGAGCGTCCGGAGGATATTTCAGTTGCGCTATGGCCAGTCGCATCGCTTCGCGGCTGGCAGGCGCGATGCCGATCCGATCGATCCTGTCCGCGGGCACGAAGCCGATACCGACGGCGCGGGCGTCCGAGTGAATAAGCGCGGCCAGCACCTCCCGCCGGAAGGCAGGTAGCTGTTTGCTATCACGCAAGAGGTGCAACCAGTCAGGGTCGAACTCAGGCAAGATCACCGCTGCGGCGACCACGGGACCGGCAAGCGGCCCGCGCCCGACTTCATCGAGCCCGGCGACCAGTCTGTAGCCGCGCCGATGCCACCCGTTCTCCAGGGTCCGATCTGGAGCAGCAGCATATTTAGGCAGAGAAACACCGATCATGATCGTCGCCGAATGGCAAAAAACT
>JBBRGK010000107.1:0-8199 GCA_038240805.1 Dehalococcoidia bacterium
CTCGTCAAGCGGCAGATCGCCGGCGCGCGCTTTTGTCATGTCAGCGGTCACGTGCCGCCAGCGCTCCGCTGCAATCGGGTTGCCGAGCGCGTCGACGACGTGAAGAGATTGCAGAGCCGTCCCGTCCACACGCGTGAAATAGCGACCGCCCAGCACACTGAAGTTATGCAGCGCCAGAACGCCGGACACCAGGGCAACCAGCCCCGGCATGTCAGTCGCCACAACCAGCAGGTCTACAATGGACCCCTCAGTACGCACGTCCAGAGTGACGTCGTCATGCGCCGTGCGCGCCAGGACCACCCGCACGTGACGGACCACCTCGCTGGCACTAAATGAACGCAGGTAGCCAGGGGCCATGCCATCGATGTGCGCATTGATAGCCGGTGCTTCGAGACTATCTGCAGCCACATCGAGCACGCGCCGTCGCAGATCCGGTTCAGCGACAGAGAGCGGCGTGGCACTGCCTCGGGCCTCCAGCACGGCCAGCACGTCGGTAAACAGTGACCGCATCAGGCTTGCTTTCCACGGCCCCCAGACGGTCGGGCCTGTGGCTCGCGAGTCCGCGACGGACAGCAGGTAGAGTACCCGCAGCGTATGGGCGTGTCCGACTCGATCCGCGACATCCTCAACGACTCGTGCATCGGTGATGTCGCGCCGCGTGGCGACCATTGGCAATAGCAGGTGCGTCCTGATCGCGACCGACACCGTGACCATCAGGTCGGGTGGGAAGTGCGCCCGGCGTGCGAACGCTGTCGCGGCTGCAGCCCCCGTCTCTGCATGGTCGCCGGGCCAGCCTTTGCCGATGTCGTGAAGCAGCGCCGCAAGCAAGAGCTCGTCTAATCCACCGAGGTCGTCCCCAACCTCTTTGCCCCATGGCTCGTCCAGCCTCCCCTCTGCCAGGTCAAGCGCCTCGATCACTGTTCGCCAGAGGTGGATATCGACGGGATGCTGGTGAAATGCTACGTGTTGCGGCGCCCCGCGGACGTGCCGCCAGTCTGGCAGCGCCCGTTCAAGCCACTCGAGATCATCGAGCGTATCGAATACTTCGCGTCCCCGCTGGCCGGATCGCAGCAGCGCAAGTAGTCCGGCGCGATCGGCGCTGTTCCAGGACGGCGCCGGCGCAGCTCGAATCAGCGCGGCTGCCGGCGTGGACAGGCGACGGGCGTGGGACGCAGCCACTCTGCCTGCGTACTCGAAGATAGACTGGCCCAGGCGCAGTGTAGGCGCGTCTTCGGACGTTGCCAGAATGAGGGCACCGGCTTTGGCTCGCCGGATGGGCAAGAGCCCGCGCAGAATTCCACTCGTCGTTGCGGTCTGGCTCAACTCGGCGCCTTTCTCCCAGGCAGCTTCAACTACCCGATCGACAGCGCGCATCGCCATGTACAGTTGCCGACCCCACGAGTCGATATCGGTCCCCAGCCAGGCGCACGCGGCAGGCTGCAAATCAAACACCCATGTGTCCTGTGCCTTGCCGGCAACCGCGTGCAGGGCGTTTCGCGAGCCGAGGAGAAGGTCATGCTCGCGCGGTAGTAACTCGTCCGGACTATCGCTACCAATCGGCTCAATCAAAACCGCCGCACGCCGCACCCAGTGCCGGCCGTGGAGCGCACGGAGACCGCCTCGCCCGCCCTTGATGTCAACCTCCAGGAGCTGGTAGGGCTCGCCCGCACGACGCCGCTCTTCTGCATGCCGCAGGTCAGTGTGCATCCGGCCTGGCCTCCGACTCAGCAGTCGGGCAAGTTCTGCCGAAAGCCGCTCCGCCAGCGTCGAGTTGCCTGCGATGAGGCGAAGATCTAGCAGGCTCGTCAGCGTCTCAAGCGACTCGGCGGCCACCAGCACCGTCTCCGCCACGGTTCGCACCGAATGCCCGACTTTCAGGCCCGCGTCCCAGAGCGGATACAGGATGGCATCGATCGCCTCGCCAGGGACGGCTCCTTCGTACAGGAGCATCAGATCGACATCGGAGAACAGGCACAACTCGGCCCGGCCATACCCGCCGAGCGCAAGCAGCGCTACTCGAGACTCGGCCGGCAACAGGGTCGACAGCGCCGAGTCGAGTGCGGCGGTGAGCGCACGACACAGTGCTGCGCCTGGTTCGGCGGGTGCCTGCAGGACACTGGCGTCACGCAGTGCCAGGTAGGAGGCGAGCGCACTCATCTCAGCGTGACGCCGAAGGAAGGGTATTGTGCATGTGTATGTCGACGCGGGGCAGGTGAAAGCGCCTTGCGATTGCCGGCGCGGGATAAGTTACAGCGCGTCGTGGCCTCGCTCGCCCGTACGGATCCGCACAAGGTCCTCCACCGGCAGCACGGCGATCTTGCCGTCACCGATCTTGCCTGTTCGCGCTGTCCGCTCGATCGTATCGACAACGGTGCCCACAAGATCGTCATCAACCAGCACGTCGATGCGGCTCTTCGGCACAAAGTCCACCTCGTATTCGGCGCCCCGATACACCTCCGTGTGGCCCGCCTGCCGGCCGAAGCCGCGAACCTCACTGACCGAAAGCCCGGTGATCCCTACCGCTTTGAGCGCGTCTTTTACCTCGTCGAGCTTGAACGGTTTGATAAAGGCGATGACCAGCTTCACCTGCTCCTCCTCGAGCGACTGTACCGGTTACCGCGAATTGGCGTCCACGGAAGCACGGCCGGCCTTCTACCGTCACTCCGTGAACACGTAGGCACGCTCTTCATGAAGCGTTATGTCGAGGCCACTCGTTTCGGCCTCCTCACTTGCCCGCAAGCCGATCGTGAGGTCTACAAGCCTCGCAAGGATATAGGTGACAACGAAGCTAAATGCCAGCACCGCAAGCACCGCTACAACCTGTTTGCCAAAGAACGCGGCGCCGCCAAACATCAGACCGCTCGTCACGAGTAGATCAGGGTTGATTGAACGTTCGGCAAAAACCCCGAGCATGATCGAGCCCAGGATGCCCCCCACCAGGTGCACTCCAACCACGTCCAGCGAGTCATCATAGTTGAACCGGAACTTGAGGCTGACCGCGAAGAAGCAGGCTGCACCCGCGGCAGCACCGATTGCCATCGCGGCGAGTGGGCTGACAAAGCCGGCCGCAGGCGTAATCGCCACGAGGCCCGCCACCGCCCCGGATGCCGCGCCCAGCGTGGTCGGCTTGCCGACGCGCCACCATTCCATTGCAATCCAGGTACCGGCGGCGGTGGCCGCAGCAACGTGTGTCGCAGTGAAGGCGATGCCCGCGATCCGGTTCGCAGCCAGTGCAGACCCCGCATTGAAGCCGAACCATCCGAACCAGAGAATGCCCGCCCCCAGTAGCGTGAGCGTGAGATTGTGCGGCCGGATCGCCTCGCGGCGAAAGCCTTTACGTGGACCAAGCACGAACACGCACGCCAGCGCAGCGATCCCTGCATTGATGTGCACGACCAGGCCGCCGGCGAAGTCACGTGCTCCCAGCCGGGCAAAGATCCAGCCGTCCGAGGCGAACGCCCAATGCGCGACGGGGAGATAGACGAGCACAGACCAGAGCATGCAGAACACGACCCATGCAGAGAATTTCATCCGCTCCGCGATCGCTCCGGTGATCAACGCGGGCGTGATCACAGCAAACATCATCTGGAAAGCCATGAAGACGATGTCGGGAATTTTGGTGCCCGGAAAGAGGCTGTCCCCGCGAACGGTGCGCAGACCGGCAAAATCGAGATTACCGATCAGGCCGCCCCACGCATCTTTGCCGAACGCGAGCGTGTAGCCGATGAGCACCCAGATGATGGTCACGATCGTGATCGTAAAGAAGTTCTTCATCAGCATGCCGAGCACGTTCTTGGCTCGTACCATGCCGCCGTAGAACAGGGCCAGACCCGGCGTCATAAAGAGTACGAGCGCCGCACTTACCAGAACCCACGCCGTGTCGCCGGGGTTGATCTCCATTGACCTCGCTGCCTCCGAGCGGGATGACCGGACGCCGCCTCTGCAAGCCTTAGCATGAGGCCTGTATGTTTCCACATTGTTGCCTGTCCGTTTCGTAGACGTTTCATACTTTGCGTTGGCGTAATCGTGGTGTAACACACTGCTGGCGCTGTTCTACGTATTCGACCCGGTCAAAGCCTCACGCTCGACCTCGTCGGACCTGAGCGCCGCAGCGGGCGCTCCAGTGAACGTGTCCGGCGAACATGAGCCGCGCGAATGAAAGGAGCTGCGAGATTCAGGAAGCTGCCTGCTCAGGTTCAGACAGGCCCGCCAGGCGGCGCGCTGTATCGATCAGGCGATCGAGGTTGTCCAGTTCTCCGTCCAATGCGATGCGTTCGCCATCGACAGCGGCGACGATCCAGCGAACGTTTCCCTGCGTCTCGCGGCGGGTGATCGATGAGACGTGGGCCCACGACAACGACTTCAGAGTTCGGCCTGAATGCATGCTGGTGATACCTTCAGCAGTGAGAACGACGGCCGTGGCCGTTTGCTGCCACGACACCAGGACGACCGGCACCATACAGAGCGTGACGACGAACAGAAAACCGGCAAACGCAAGTACGTCGAGATTCCGGAATATCAGGCCAGCAAGCGACGTCACCACGGCGGCGATCAGCGGTAGTGCGAAGCTGGCGTTGTTGTACCAGCCGGTCGAGTTGCGGTGAACCTGCACGACCGACGTCATTTCGGCCAGCGCCGCCTCGTCTCCCGCAGGCATCTTACTTTTCGGCGCCACCGCAACGTCACCTCCTGCACTACCTTGTGCCCGGGACCGTTCCGCCGAGCGAACTCAGTTCGGCATTATTTCGCTGCCGTGGACACGGCCTCTTTGTAGCGCCGAATCGCGTCGATGTGCTGCTGCGTGGAAGTAAAACCGGCGCCCATCGTGTTGAAGGAGACGTGCGTGGCGCCAAGGTTCCGCCACTTCGCGGTAGTTTCGGCCCACTGATCCGGCGTCGCTCTGGCGGCGTTCAGTCGGCCTTCGATACCTACCGCAGACGGCTCGCGGCCGGCCTCAATGATGTAGGAACGAAGGCGCTCGAGCACGGCTCGACCCTCGTCTTCGGGCCGCATCTGCGGGAACCAGCCATCGGCAAGGCGCGCGATCCGCTTCATCACAACCTCGGAGGTGCCTCCCATCCAGATAGGTATCGGCTGCTGCACCGGCATCGGGTTGACTCCGGCTGAAGGAACCGAGTGCCATTTGCCCTTGAATGTGACGAGCGGCTGCGTCCAGAGCAGGCGTAGCAGCTCAACCTGCTCCTCCATACGCCGGCCACGGTTGTGAAAGTTCTCGCCCAGCGCTTCGTACTCGACCGCGTTCCAGCCGACACCAACGCCAAGACGCAGCCGTCCGCCCGTGAGAACATCGACCGCCGCTGCCTGCTTCGCGATCAGGACCGTCTGCCGCTGCGGCGAGATGAGAATGCCGGTCACCAGTTCGAGCCTGGTGGTGATGCCGGCCAGGAAGCCGAACAGCACAAACGGCTCGTGGAACTGATGCTGATGCGTGTACGGACCACTCCAGCCACCTGGCCGCTCCGGGTCGGCGCCTACGACGTGGTCGTAAACCAGGAGGTGGTCAAAACCCGCCTCATCCGCCGCGACGGCATAGTCACGTATGGCCGACGGATCGCTGCCGATCTCGGTCTGGGGGAAGACGACACCAAGCTTCACGCTGAAACCTCCACTGCGAAGGCCGGGGCGGCGCAGGTGTCGCGGACCCGGCCTGCCCAGCATACGCCCTCGCTGATTCGCAGTAGACCTTGTCCGACGCAAGAGCGTGTGTGGCTGCTTGTGCCGTCTCCGCGGAGCGTGATACGACTCGGGCAGAGCCATCTGACGGATCCACCGCCGGTGGCGGAACAGGGGATGCTTCCATGAGTCTGCAACGAATGAGCTTCGGCATTTTCATGGCGCCGTTTCATCGCGTCGGTGACAATCCGACCCTGGCTCTCGAACGTGATCTCGAGCTAATCGAATTGCTGGACCGGCTCGGTTACGACGAAGCCTGGATCGGCGAGCACCACAGCGCCGGTTGGGAGATCATCGCCTCGCCCGAAGTGATGATTGCGGCGGCAGCACAGCGGACGCGGCACATCATGCTCGGCACTGGCGTCACGAGCCTGCCCTATCACCACCCACTCATCGTTGCCGACAGGATGGTGCAGCTCGACCACATGACCCGAGGGCGAGCCATGCTCGGAGTAGGCCCGGGCGCACTTACCTCAGACGCGCTCATGATGGGGATCGAGCCCGTGCACCTGCGCAGGCGCATGGACGAGTCACTCAGCGCGATCATTAAGCTGCTGAACGGTGAGCAGCCGGTGACGATGAAGACGGACTGGTTCGAGCTCAGGAACGCGCGGTTACAACTTCTTCCGTACACGAGGCCCAGATTCCCGATCGCAGTGGCGAGCACTCAGTCGCCCGCGGGCATGATCGCGGCCGGCAAGTATGGGGTGGGCGTGCTGTCCATTGGAATCGGCGGCATGGACGGTGGCCAGATGATCCGCCGGCAATGGGCGCTGGCTGAGGAGTCGGCCGCGCGAGCCGGCACGGTGATCAAGCGCGACGACTGGCGCCTGGTGACAACCTTCCATCTTGCGGAAACGCGTGAACAGGCCTTCCGCGACGTAGAAGCTGGAGAGCGCCTTGAGACGGTCGGCTATTTCCAGCGTACGCTCGCGCATGCGGCCGGTCCGGAATCGCTGGCTGAACTGGTCAAGCTTGGCGTGACTATCGTTGGTACTCCAGACGATGCAATCGAAGCGATAAGGACGCTGCAGCAGCAGAGTGGCGGCTTCGGCGGCCTGCTGAGCCGGGCAAATGACTGGGCCGGACGCGAGGCGACAATGCGCAGCTTTGAACTGTTCGCCCGTTATGTCATGCCGCACTTCCAGGACGTTTTACCGTCGCTGGCACGCTCGCGTGAGTCCGTCGCAGAGCAGAACAACCGGTCAGCGATCAGTCCGAACCAGGAAGCTGTAGTGAAGGCGTTCGCAGACGCGGGCAAAGAGCTGCCGAAAGCAATGCAGGAGCGGATCGCCCGATCGCAATCCTGACGAAGATCCCCGCTGTTACACTCCGTCCCCGCCCGCTTGCAGGGGGGTCGCAGGTACGCGGCGGACCCGCGGCAGGGCGGGACTGCGATCGTGCCTTCTCTTCACAACCGGCTCGGGAAATATGATCGGCTCGGTCGGCCACTCACCGTTCACCAGGGGAAGCTCGGGCACCACGCCACCATCGCTCTTCAGGTAGGTCGTACCCCGCAGGCTGTCTTCGTAGTGTTGCAGCAGCACACGTGACTGCTGCAAGGTCAGGCGGCCATCCTGAAGTGCATGCTCTGCCTGGCGGCGGACCTCTTCGAGCATTGCTTCGCCGTCGTACTGCACGTAGCGCAGCACCTCTGCCATCGTGTCGCCTTTGATCACATGTTCCAGCCGGTAGCCGCCTGGAGTTGCCCGCACATGGACCGCATTGGTATCGCCGAACAGGTTGTGCAGGTCCCCGAGAATCTCCTGATAGGCGCCAGTCAGAAACACACCGAGGTAGTACGGCGCCCCGTTCGGCTCATGCAGCTCGAGCACATGCTTCACGTCTTGCAGGTCGATGAACTGGTCGATGCGGCCATCGCTGTCGCAGGTCAGGTCGGCAAGCGTCGCCCGGCGGGTGGGCTCCTCATCCAGACGGTGGATCGGCATGATCGGGAATAGCTGCCCGATCGCCCAGCTATCAGGGATCGATTGAAAAACAGAGAAGTTGCCGAAGTAGGTGTCGGCAAGGATCTCCTCCAGATCTTCCAGCTCCTCCGGAATGTGCTCGACGCCGCGCAACAGCTGGAGTATGCGCCCGCAACACGACCAGTACAGCCGCTCGGCACGCGCACGCTGCTCCAACCCCACGTAGCCGAGTGCGAACAGCGTCAGCGTCGCTTCCTTAGCCTCCACGGCGTCGTGATACGCCTCCTGCAGGTTGTCTACGTCGACACTGCGGTACGTCTCGAACAGGTCTAGAATCTGCTGGTGATCGCCCGGTTGCGGCGGCTCAGGCTCTCCCCCCGGAAGCCGGCTGACCCCAAGCACGTCGAAGACCAGCATCGACTGGTGTGAGACCATCGCTCGGCCGCTCTCGCTGATTAACGTCGGCGCCTCGATACCGCGGCGTTCGCAGGCGTCCTGCACCGCTGCGACAACGTCGTACGCATATTCCTGGACGTTGTAGTTCTTAGAGGCGTGAAAATCGGTCTTGGAACCGTCG
>JBBRGK010000108.1:0-8069 GCA_038240805.1 Dehalococcoidia bacterium
GACGGCGAGAGGCGCCGGACCCCATTCACTGTTTTAGAGCCTGGCGAGTTGGGGGACCACCTTCGTCGCCTTTGCTTCCATCACGCCCGGGTCGTTGACGCCGATGATGGAGCCGAGGGCCGCCTGGGCGCCAACCGCGGCGAAACGACCGAGACGGTCCAATTCCTGGGCGGCGCGTTCGCCGTTCGGGCCGGGATCGAAGCGGATCTTAAGCGGCGGAAAGGGGATGCCCAGGCCGCGCCGATGCCGAGCCAGGCGCGCCCGCCCGAGAGAACATCGAGCCCCGCGACGTACTTCGACCTGTTGGGTCGGTAACCTGAATTCTGGAGCATTTGAGCAGATGACGCGACCCGAGCTGGACGCTGCCGTTGCCGCCGTACGAGCGGCGCAAGTGCTCCTTATTGGTCAGGCAGGCAAGGGAAGGGTGTTCTTTTGGAGACGGTTTTTTGGCCGGTCTCATCGCCATCATCGGCAGCCAGCCCCGTGGCGGCAAAGAGCGTGCTAATACTGCGCTGGTGCTGGATTGCTTCGATGGCGCGGGCAAACAGCGGCGCGACGCTAATCCGACGCAACCGCTGCGATGTCGCTCCCTCCACCCGCTCCACCGTGTCCGTGGCGACGAGTTCTTCGATAGCTGAGCCGTCCAGCAGCGCCGCAGCGCTCGGCGCAAGTGCGGCGTGCGTGACGTAGGCTCGGACCGAACGGGCACCCTGGTCCCGTAAGGCCGCCGCCACCGCTGCTAGCGTCCCACCCGAGGCCGTGAAATCGTCGACGATGACCGCGTCCATGCCGGCCACATCCGAGCCAAACAGCTTGACCTGTGCAATGCGTTCCTTGTGCCCGTCTCTCGTCTTGTCGCCAATCACCAGTGGCCAGCTCAGGTGGTCGGCGTAGCGCACCGCGCTTTTGGCAAAGCCGGCGTCGCACGCAACGAGAACTGGTGCCCGCAGGCCGAGCCTGAGCATGTCCTCGCACTGCGGTCCGATGGCGTACAGGTGGTCCACCGGCACGCGGAAGAAGCCTTGAATCTGTGGGGCGTGCAGGTCCATCACCAGAACGCGCTGGACGCCAGCCGCTTCAAGCGCGTCCGCGCACACCCGGGCACGGATGGACACACGCGGCTCATCCTTCTTGTCGCCTTTGGCGTAGCCGAAGTACGGGATGACGGCAGTGACTTCGGCGGCCGAGGCGCGTCGGGCGGCATCGACCCAGAAGAGCAGCTCCATGAAGCTGTCGTTCACCGGGTAACTGACCGACTGGACAATGAATAGATGTCGACCGCGCACGTTTTCCAGGATGCGCACGAAGGTATTGCCATCGGAGAAGCGCATGGTCTCGGAGGCGAGCAGTGGCACGTCGAGCTGCCGTGCCACCGTCGCGGCGAACGCACGGCTCGTTTGTCCGCCCAGGATTGCCGGTCCATCCGTCATCGCATACTCCACCTGCGTCAGGAAACGATTATCTCTCGCCTGAGGCAGCGGCGCAGAGCATCGTTGAGCATTTCGGCTTCCCATCTAGCCACGGCTAGCTCGGCCACCTTTTGCAACTGAGTGTAAGCTCGCGCCAAGCAGTGTCCCGCAGAGCAGCAGTATGCCAACGCCAACCGTGCCCCACACATGGCCCCGCTCGTCCGAACTGCCGACGCCGGTGTTGGGCAACGCCGCTATGGTCGCTGGCCGCCCCGCAGCGGCGCCGGGAGCCGGCGGCAGTGTTGGCCGCGCGGGCTGCACCGGTGGCAGCGGTTGCTGCGGCTGCGATGGCCGGGGCGCCTGTTGCGTCGGTACAGCAGGCGTGGCGGCAGCGCCCGTGATCACGACCGTTGCTGTGAACGCCTCGATGAACTGAGCGCAAACCTGGCCGGGGTTGCACATCGGGCGCCCTTCGCCGTTTATCGTCACTCTACCTGGCGCTGCAGCGCGAAAGATTCCCTGCACGCCTCGCACCAGCGTGTTCACGCCGGGCGCCCGTGGCAACAGCCCGGCCGGATCGGCTGCGACCGTCCAGTTGAGGTCGGTGCCAAGCCGAACGACTACGGTTTGGCCGGCAGGAACGGTAAACGTCTTGCCGTCGTCCTGAAGCGTGATCTCCACCGACCCCGAGGGCGCCGCACCTGGAGCGGGCTGTGGCGGCGTGGTTGCCTGTGTTGGGCGGGCTGCCGGCGGTTGCCCCGTCGGTCCGAACGTTGGCGGAACGACAACGGTAGCTGCCGGCGCCCCGCCGGCTGAAATCGGCGCTCCTGGCGCACGTGGCGTGCCCGTCGCGGCTGAGGTGGCTGCGGGCGGAGTCTGTGCGATGGCGAGGCTTGTGAACCCGGCCATGAGGAGCATCACGGTTCCAGCCGCAACAAGCGGCAGACGTGCCAGCGAGCGAAGCATGACCGACATGAGAACCTCCTGCTCTCTACACATCATAAGACGAGCGCGGAGCAGGGTTCGTTGCGAGGGGCATACAAAACGGTTCGAATGCCGGTGCCGATTAACGCACGTGTGGCCCCCGAGTCGCCCGATCCCCGGTGCGAAGGTTAGCCCTCGCCGGCCGTAGAGGTGCCTTTCGTGCCGGTGCCTGCGAGCAGGTTGTGCAACCAGGCCCGCCGCCGGCCAACGAATTCGTGTCCCGGTTCTCCCCAGGGGTACGTCGTTGGAGCCGCTGCGGCAGGAGTGAACGGTTTGGCTTCAACCGTTTTACGCAATTGCGCCAGCAGGCGGCGTTGTCTGCCATAGGCGGCAAATTCGCGTTCCAGGTCAGCGAGGCGGGTCATCAGGTACAGCTCTTCAATCATCGCGGTCCTCCGTCCCGGCGCCGGGGAAAATGGTGCCCGTGCGCCGCTGATCTCAGCGTGACGGTCCCGCGTTACCCCATAGAGACGCCGAGGTGACGGCCGGATGAACAGGTCGTTTCTTCCGGGTGGCGCCATGCCCGCGCCGGCAACCCGTCCTCCGGCGATTGACGGCACTCTCGCGAAATGTGGTATACCGAAGTTCGTAAGGAGGTGCTCTGATGCATGCACGCGTAACTTCGTTCCAGGCGGATATAAACAAGATTGAGGAGGGCATCAGCTTCTTCCGCGATCAGGCCGTCCCTGTGGCTAAGCAGCAGCGCGGCTTCAAGGGTGCCCGACTCCTGGTCGATCGCAGCTCAGGCAAGGTTCAGGCCGTAACGCTTTGGGAAAACGCAGAAGCCGTACAAGCGGCCGAGGCTGCGATGAACCAGCAGCGGTCACAGGGAACTCAGATATCGGGAGCGACAGCACCGACCACCGAAGTGTTCGAGATGGTGTTGCTGGTCGACGCCTAGCAGCACGGCTGGCCGGCGCCCGCGCCGTCTTCCCTGATATCCACTTCACCGTGGAGCGCCAGGTTGCAGCGGGGGAGACAGTCGTCCCCTACTGACGCTGTCGCGCGACGCATCAGGGTGAGCTGACGGACATCATTCCCAGGCACTCGCGTATTTAGTCCGCTCGCCGGACCAGGACTTCGAAATCGTCGAAGCTCTGTATGGGGCGATCGCTACGCCTTCGCCGGTTCTGCCGGCCGGACCGGCTCGCCCAGAGTGAGCATCAGCCGGTTCGCCCAGCTGAAGAATGCCGCAGCCTGGATGGCGTCGAGGAGATCGAGGTTTTGCAGACCGAGCTCACGCAGCCTGCCGATGTGCGCCTGCGTTGCCGCGGGCGGGGTTATTGATAGCGCCGCAGCGAGGTCGGTGAGCGCCCGCCAGCGGTCGTCGAGCCTCGCGCTAATGCCGTCATCAAGCAGCCGCTGAATGTCTTCGGGCCGCTTACTGAGTTGTGCGGCGTTGCGGCTATGCACGGAGGCGCAGTAAATGCAGCCGTTCACCCGCGAGGTTACGGTCGCCGACAGCTCACGGTCGGCGCGCGGCAGTCCTTCATGGGTGTAGAAAATGCCCATGTCGGTGGCCGTGCGCTCGCCGAGCACGGCCGGATCCAGCGCGAGCAGGCGAAAGTACGGCGAGGCGAGGCGCTGACCCGGCAGCACCGCCCGCTGCTCATCGGTGGCGTCTGCGGCGTCGAACGGCACAAGCCAGGGCGACCAGTCGAGTTGCGCCTGGGTGAAGCCAGAGGCTGTCGCGTCTTTCGGGCCGATCTGGCCAGCGGGCGGCTTCCGATCGTCGCCGCGCAGCAGCGTCAGGCCAACGAATACCCGGATCTGGAAGCTGACGAAGGCGATGATCTGCGAAACGGTGACGATCTCCGCTGCCGAAAGCCCTGCCGTTTGGAGAGCTTCCAGATCAGCCGGCGTCGCGGCGGCCGGCCGGATCACGAGCAGATCGACGTGCCGGAGGATAGCACGCGGCCGCTCAGGCAGCCCGGCGGCGTCCGGGCCGGCAACGATGCCGCTGATCATCTGCTCCGTGACCCCGGACGTGGCGCGAAGCTGTGCGGTGTAGTGGTCGATCAGTGCAGGTTCCTCATGCAGGACCGATACCCGCAGCGCGGCGCCGAAGCGCTCGATCGGGGAGACGTCGGTGGCGAAGTCGCCGGAAAAGAGCGCATCGTAGCTGCCCTGGGTGTGGCCGGTTGCCTCAGGCCGTTGGGCGCGAAGCGCTGCCAGTGCAGATCCCTCGTCGATGCCCAGCAGCGCGTTGAGAATGTCGGTGCCGGTAATTATGGGCTGGGTCATGAGCTGAAACCTTCCTGTTCATGCGGAGCCGCGCGGCGGGCGGGCGCTGCCTGTTCAACGGCGGGAGTTCGTGACCGCCTCGCGCGCCCTGTCGTGCTTCGCGGCCCGCCAGCCGAGGGCAGGCGCGACTTCGGTGGCGATCAACTCCAGCGAGCGCAGAGTCTTTTCGGGCGACGGATCGATCGGGTGGACCTGAAGAATGAGATCGGTCGCGTCCGCAAGCAGCGGATCGGCCTGCAGGCTGGCGATCACGTCCTCGGGGGCGCCGATATGCACGTCGCTGCGGGCGAGCATCTCCTCGATGGAGAGGCCGGGGGTAAAACCACCCCGGCGGCTGAGCAGCTGGGCGTAGCGCTGCATGCCTTCCGCAGCGTCCGATAGCGCTTCAGCACGGGTAGGTGCGACGTACAGCGACCGGGAGAGGCCGATCCGTGGAGCGGTCCCGACGCAGGTCCAGTTCTTAAAGTAAGCCTCCACAATCGGTAACTGCGCCTCACCGAGCGACAGGCGGGGAACGCCACTGCCGGCGGGAGTCGGGCGAAGGGCGGTACGGGCAAGCAGCAGCCCGCTGCCGTGCTCGCCGGCGCGAATCGCGCTTTCGACGCTCATCGCCGCCTCCCAGATGGTCGAGGCGAGACGCTCCTCCGCAGGTGGGAACAGGACCGGGCCGCCAGGGGTGAGAGCCTGCCCCAACAGGGCAGCTCGCACGGCGGTGAACGCGCGATCGTAGTCGGCATGTCGGTTCTCGAGGTTGTGGTCGAAAATCGAGAAGACCACCTCGTTGCCACCGGTGCCGAAGCCAAGCTCCAGCCGGCCTTCGCTGAGAATGTCGAGCACGGCGGCATCTTCGGCCAGCCGCACCGGATTCTCCAGCGGCAGGGTGATGATTCCGGTCGCTAGTTTCAGTTGCTTCGTTCGTGCTGCGGCCATGCTGAGGAAGACCAGCGGTGAGGGCAGTCCGCCTTCTTTGTGTGCATGGTGCTGCGCCACCCAGCCGGTGTCGAAGCCGAGCGCCTCAGCGGTCTCGAACAGGTCCAGAGCACGGGCGTACACCTGCGCGGGGGCCACATCATCGACCAGGCGGGTGAAGAAGCCGAGCCGGAACGGCACGGCCGTACGAGGCTTACCGGCGCCGCTATTCGTGCCTGGTGGGGTCATCTGTTCTCTCCCGCGCACACCGTCACATCGCCGTCATGCGGCGGTCGGAGCGGGAGCGCTCGGCGTGTCGGGCCTCGGCGATCTCGACCAGGTGGCGCACTACTTCGCGCGGCTGTACGCCCGACGCCTGCCAGAGTTCAAGCGAGAGCGCCCCGGGGATGGTGTTGATCTCGTTGACGATGATTGTTTCATCTAAAGACTCGGGTGAAGACTCGGAGGAACCCACGAGGAAATCAACACGCGCCGCGCCGGCACAGCCGAGGGCGATGAACGCCTGTTTCGCCCGTTCGCGCAGGGCGTCCGAGAGCGTATCCGGGATCTCCGCCGGCACCTTGCGGCCTGCGCCGGCGACCGAGCCCAGCAGCTTGTTGCCGCCCGAGAGGTACTTGCGACCGTAGTCCTGCCAGTCGCCGCCTTTCGGCTGCTCACAGAGGCTCGCCTGCACATCATCACCCCAGCCCATGACTGCGACGTTGATCTCGAGCGGATTCTCAACAGCCTGTTCGATGATGATCCGTTCATCGACATCGGCGGCGACACCGAGAGCGAGAAAAAGCTGATCTTCGTCCGGCGCGGGGTTGACGCCTTTGCTCGATCCGAGGCTGTTCGGCTTCACGAACAGCGGATAGGGAAGCACCGCCTGGATGCGTTCGAGCACGCCCGACGAGTCATCCTCCCACTGGCGCCGGGTGATCGTCAGTGACTTCAGCTGGGGGAGGCCGGCTCCGGCGAACACCTTTTTCATCAGCGTCTTGTCCATGCCCGCAGCTGAAGCAGGCACGTCGGAGCCGGTATATGGCACGGCGGCAAGCTCGAACAGTCCCTGTAGCGTACCGTCCTCGCCGTTGGTGCCGTGCGTGGCGACAAAGGCAACATCGAAGGGAAACTCAGCCGGACGCTGGGCGCCCGGCGGCGTTACCAGCCGCGGGCCGCCTGCCACGGGCCGCGGCAGCAGCGTCACCTCGGTCGCCTGCTGGATGAAAGCGCGTTCGTACCGGCTCACGTCCGTGAACAGCTCGTGCCCGTACGGCTGCGTATCCGGAAACTCGCGTCCCAGCCACCAGGCGCCATCCTGAGTGATGAAAACGGGCAGCACCTCGAAGTCCGCCGCCCGTAGCGCTCGCGACACCCCGTGAGCCGTCACGACTGAAACGCCGTGCTCCACCGAACGGCTGCCGAAGATGAGCGCGATGCGGCGGGCGGACGGCAAAACTGTGCTCCTGAGGTTCGTCTGCAAAAGACACGGACCGATTGGAGTGTATATCAGCCTTGATGCACGGACGAGGTAGCACACATCGTCGCAGGTGACCGAGCGGAGCGGAGATGCGGTTCCGTCAGGCGTAGTTGTCCGGCAGATCGTTTTCGAATAGCACCGCGTCGCCGGACTGCATCTGTCCGCGCAGATATTCCTGCGCCCCAGCGAGGTTGGCGCAGGCGATCACTCGGTCCGCAGGCATCCCGGCCCTGAGGGCGCCCTCGCGCACATAGCGGCCAGGCAGGGCGCCGACCACAAACAAGAAGTCGCAGACCTCGGCTGCACGGGCGCCAAGCTCGCGGTTGCGTTCTGCCTCGACGCCGCCCAGCTCGACGATGCCCGGAGTGACCAGAAAACGTTGCTTCGCCGGCAGCTCGGCCAGCAAACCCAGGGCGGCGCGAGCGCCATCGACGTTCGAGCTGTAGGCGTCATCGATTACCAGCCTGCCGTCGCTTTCGCTCACCGCCAGCCGGTGGCCGACCGGCTCAACCCGGCCCAGGCGCGAAGCTGCCTGCTTAAGGTCCACGCCCATCTCCTTGCCGATCGCCAGCGCGATCAGGAAGTTGGGCAGCAGATGACGGCCGAGCATCCGCGTGCGTACGGTCAGGGGCGCGGCATCGCCGTCGTGAACATCGAAGCGCATCAGCTTTGGATTCACCGAGATGTTGTCAGCCCACAGGTTGGGCGGAGGCGTATGCCCCGGCGAGCCGACCCGCACGACGCGGACGTGCTCCGTTTTCGCAGCCAGCTGTTCGCAGTAGGCGTTATCGATGTTGAACACCGAGACACCACCGGGTTTGGTGCCCTCTACGATCTCGTACTTGGCCTTGATCGTGTTCTGGATCGAGCCCATCCGCTCCAGGTGCTGCTCGTTGATGCCGACGATGGCGCTGATATCCGGGCCACCGACGAAGCGACACAGTTCGCGGATCTCCCCCCGCTGATAGGCGCCCATCTCGACCACGAACACCTCGCAGTCATCGCGCAGCTGCTCGCGGATCGCGCGGGTGATGCCCATC
>JBBRGK010000109.1:0-8062 GCA_038240805.1 Dehalococcoidia bacterium
GCGCCCTTCTCGTGCAGGCGCCGGCCGGCATCGATCACGACCAGCCGCACCGCATGGGTGGAGCGCACCCACTGCGACTTCGACAGTTCGCGTCCGGTGATCCCCGCGTGCGCGGCCTTCAGGAGGCCACGGAACTTGCGGCGGGCGCCGCCCTTTAGCGTCGCATCGACTGTGGCCGTCGCCTCTGCTCGCCTGTGCTCCTGTTTGCGCAGCGTCGCCGCAGGGTCGAGCGCGTCATCCCGGTTTGCATATGACTGCAGCAGGCCGATCACCGATTCGGGCCGCATCGCCCATACTTTGGTGTCCATGCCGAGCTCGCGCAGGCCGCGATAACCATAGATGCGTAAAAACTGCTCGAACTGCGCCCGGAACGCCTGGACCGCAGGGGCGTCAGCGCTACGCAGGGCAGCGAGCACCGCAGTTTCGCTGCCTGAAGCGAACAGCGCCCGCAACGACTCGTCGCCACGGATGACCACAGAGAGCCGTGCCAACTCGCGGCCCGGTTTGGCGCTCTCGACATCTTCGAGGCCGGTGCAGAGATCGGCGATCACGGCGTTGGAGTCCGCGACATCCTGCTTGACCAGGAAAGCGCGCAGATTCTCAAATGCGCTGCCGGAGATGAGCGTGTTGGCGATGTGAATCTCGGCGGTCACCAGGTTGCGCTGAAAGGCGTTGTCCAGCTCGCGCATCAGCTCGTCGTCGGAAAGCAGCGAAATGTCCGCGGCCTGTACTTTCTGCAGGTAGCTCTCGACGGCGGCGTTGTTGGCGGCGAGCGCTTTCGGCAGCCCGCGCAGGATCGGCAGCAGCTTCAGCAGCGTGCGCACCCGGACCAGTTGCTGCTTGAGCGATGGCTTGAACGGGACTGCGCCGGCGGGGCGGCTGACTCCGAACAGTTGCTCATCGATCGCGTCGGGATCACCCTGCGGCAACCACTTCACGAGCTCACGAAAGGCTGAGATGTTGATGAAGACGTGGCCGTAGTAGGCCGAGAAGAAAGCGACATGAGGCCAACTGTCCAGCCCCATGATTTTCGCCAGTCCCAGCCGTTCGGTGAAGCGGCGCTCGCCCTGGTCGATCGCGTACAGGTTCACATCGAACGAAAGCGGATCGCCAACGCCCGGATAGACCTCCTGGGCGTTGGCGGTCGTCACCTCGGGGAAGCGCTCCCAGACCGGTGTATCAAGCTCCGGCCGCCAGGCGGCAAGCTCAGCCTGCGTAGCCATCAGCGTCACGGCTTCACCCCCAGTGCTGTATGCGGATCACGGGCCTCACCCCGTACCCTCTCCACCGGCTGCCGCCGGCAGAGAGGGCGATCGTTGGTTGCCCGATGCGGGCGGTGAGGATGGACGGCGATCTTACCTCGCCCCGCCCTATTCCCCCGCGCCGGCGGACACGGTTGAAAAGACTCGGGCGCCGGGGGCGGTCTCGAACTCGGCCGTATCGATCACGTTGCGGGTGTAGCGCTCGTACAGGCCTCGCAACTCGGTGATCGTCGCACTCATCTCCTGCTGCAGGCGCGACACATCAGCATCGTCCTCGCGGGCGATCGCGTCACGGATGCGGCTGAACAGCGACACACCCTCGCGGTTGTCGCGCATCAGGTAGCGGCGCAGGTTGTTCACCGCCTCCCAGGCTGCTGAATCGGCGCCGTCCTCGTCCTCGGCGTGAATGCGCCGGCATTCGCGCACGATTGCGGCATTGGCCGGCAGGATGCGATCGCCCAGCTCCAGCAACCAGCGGCTGCGCATCGCGGCGCGGTAGGAGGTGATCAGCCGGTCGTTGAACACGCCATCAGCCGTCAGGACCGCCCGTCCTTCGGGGTTGCTGTCGAGAATGCTGAGCGTCTCATACACGGTCGCCGGCGGCTTGCCGAAGAGGCGGTCCCGCTCGCCCTGGTCGAAGTGCTCGAAGACATCGTTTTCGGAGCGGTAGGCCCTGCCCGTCTCCAGATACGCGGACGCCTCGCCCGGCTGCTTGGAAAATTCCGCCTGCAGCTCCTGTGCCGAACGGCCGGAGCCGATTGCATACTCGATGCCATCCAGCATCGCCTGGTACATGGCCGCAATGGCGAGGAAAGTGTTGGTGTGCGGGTTGGGCGCCCGCACCTCGAAACGGGTAGCGAGCGGGCTGTTGCGGTCACGCACGAGGCCGGCCAGCACGCTGCGGTTCCGCGACGGCTCCTCGACGGTGTGGCCGACGGCGCCGACGACGCAGACAGGCGCCTCAAAGCCCGGCTTCAGCCGGTTGAACGCATCCGTTGAGCAAGAGACGAAGGGACTGACCACCTCCCAGCGGCGCAGCAGACCCATCAGGGCGCCCCAACCGAAGGGGCTGAGATAGTCCCTTGTCGTATCGCCGGCCGTAAACAGGTTGCAGATCTTGCCGTTCTTCAGCCGCACGGCCACGCCGACATGCGTGTGCTCACCGTTGCCGGCCACGCCTTCGATCGGCTTGGCCAGAAAAGTCACCTCCAGACCAAGTTCGCGGTAGGCCCGGGCGATCAGTGTGCGGGCGAGCAGCTCGTTGTCGGCCGCCTCGCGCGCCGAGGCGAAGCGCCAGTCGATCTCGATCTGCTCCATCACGGCGCTTTCACGCATCCCCGCCATGCGGGCCTCGACGCCGCCGACCTCTTTATGCCCCATCTCTGGCACGAGGCCGTACTGCTCCAGCAGCATCAGCGAGGCCTCGAGGCCCGTGCGCACCGCACCGCGGGTGGGCTTCCAGTACTGCTCCTGCAGCGCTTGCGACACGGCCAGCTCCTGCACCGCCGCCGGCTCACCGGGAGTGCGCACCCAGAACTCAAGCTCGGTGGCGCTGGTCAGCAGCACCGCCTCAACGTCGTCCGGCTCGAAGCCGAGCGGTCGCACCGACTCAGGGTGCTGCCGCAGCAGTTCGAGCAGCCGCTTCTGCGCCGAGACCTCGGCCCGTGCCAGTGCGGAGCGCGAATCGACCCGCTGACCCGCGTGTTCGAGGAAGGCGGGGATCCGGATCGTGCCGACCGGCAGATCGGTGTCCGCATCGATGTTCTCCTCGTTATAGTCCACGATCCAGCGGGCATCAGGGTCGGCGATGAGGTCAACTTTGCCATCGTTGAGCGTGGCGATTCCGGGCAGCACGACGGAGGAGCCGTCTGTCTGTACTCCGCCAGTCAGCAGCGTTTCTGCATCGGCAAGAAAGGTGGTGACGGGGATGCGCTCGTCGGTCTCGTTGCCGCCGAGGTCCACGCCCGCAAGCGAGATGAAGCGGATATTCGGATGCTCCTCAATCAACTGTTGCAGCCCTGCGGCGTTGCGCTGTCCTGTGGGCACGGTCATAGGTAGAGAAGGCGCTGAGTCGTCACCGGAGAAATTGAACATGGGGGAAGCTCTCCTCGTTTCATTTATGCTACGGTTCCTCGCAGCAGCAGGCAAACGGAGGATTGACCCGCCGCCAGAGCCATATTTGACCCTCAGCCGCCCAAAAGCCTAACATCGGCACGCTGCTCGCCCACGGTTGCGAGCGATCGGCCCTGGCTGAAACGACGGTTCTGGATCCCGTAGACCGCACCGTCGCAAGGTCACAACGCACAAAAGGAGGCAGGTTCATGGCCTACGACAAGCCAATTCCCGATCCGAGCCCGCACACCAAACCATTTTGGGAGGGCGCCAAAGAGGGCAAGCTCATGCTGCCGCGCTGCACCAACTGCAACAAAGTGCACTGGTATCCGCGGCTAATCTGCCCGTTCTGCCACGCACGCGAGATTGAGTGGATCGAAGGCAGCGGCGAAGGACGCATTCACACCTTCGCCGTGCAGCACCGCGCTTTCGGCGGCTGGGCGGCCGAGGCGCCGTTCGTCACCGCCTACATCGACCTCAACGAGGGCGACCGCATGCTCACCGTGCTGCGCGGCGTGGACCCGAACAAGCCAGAAGAGATCAAGATCGGCGCAAAAGTGCGCGTGGAATTTGAGCCTGCCAGCGAGGATGTGCATATCCCGTTTTGGCGGGTGGTATAGGGAGGGGACGCGCAATGCCAGGAGTACTTTCACGCGCAGCAGCGATCGTCGGGGCGGCCGAAGCAAACCAGATCGGCTATCCCGAGACACCGCGCACCTCGCTGCAACTGCATATCGAAGCGATCAAGAACGTCAGTGACCAGACCGGCATTCCGATCTCACGCATCGACGGCATTTTCTCCGCCGGCTGGTCGTCGGAGCTTGCCGAGCACCTCGGCCTGCATCCCCGCTATATCGATACGACCGCTGTCGGCGGCTGCTCGTTCGAGATGCATGTGCATCACGCGCTGGCGGCTATCCACGCGGGCATTATCGACGTGGCACTGATAAGCCATGGCGAGGCTGGCTGGTCGGCACGGGCGAACCGCGGCCGTGGCACCGGCGGCGGACGCGGCCCCGGCGACCCGTGGTCACCAGGCAATCAGTTCACGATGGCCTACGGGCTCTCTGGCGCACCGTCGAATTACTCGCACGCGATGACGCGCCACAACTACCGCTATGGCACCACGCCCGAGGACTTCGCCAACATCGCCGTGGTTACGCGCCAGTGGGCGATGCTAAACCCCCGTGCCGTGATGTTCTCAAAGGAGACGAACCCGGCGGGCGGGCCGATCACGATCGAAGACGTGCAGAACGCGCGCCTGATAGCCTGGCCGCTGACGCTGCTGCACTGCTGCCTTGTGACCGATTACGGCGGCGCGGTGCTGCTGGCCAACCCGGATATCGCCCGCAGCGTCAAGACGAAGCCGGTCTGGATCGCCGGCGCGGGCGAGAACATGAGCCACCAGAACATGCTCGAAATGGAAGACTTCACCGCCACCTCAGCGGCTGCCTCGTCGGCAACCGCCTACAAGATGGCCGGCATGGGTCCCGACGACATGGAAATGGCGATGATCTACGACTCCTTCACTGTTACGGCCGGGATCACCGCCGAGATGCTCGGACTCGCTCCACGCGGCGAAGGCTTCCGTCTCTGGAAGGACGGCCACGCGGCGCCCGGTGGCCGGCTGCCAATCAACACCAACGGCGGCGGCCTCTCGTTCAACCACTCCGGTATGTACGGCCAACAGCTGATCGTCGAGGCCTATCGGCAGCTGTCCGGCACGGCCGAGGACGGCGTCAACGGCATCGCCGGCAAGCAGACCAGCGCCCGATCCTGTGTGGTCAACGGCACCGGCGGCAGCCTCTCGACCACTGGCACCCTGGTGCTGGTCGCCGACTGAGCCCAGAACGACTGTTCAATTCCTGACCCGTACATAGAACCGCAGAAACGACAGAGGGGTGCATCCGTTCGGGTGCGCCCCTCCTGTCTCACCGCGACATCGCGTGACCGCCGCCGACGAAGAGTAGCTGCTCGGTCAACCAGGGCTTCTGCCGCTCCACCATTTCGGTTACCCGCACGACGCCGCCTGTAAGGACGGGGGCTATCATCAACCTGAAGCCGCTGGCAGATCGCGCAGGCGCGGCATTACATCGCTGGCGAACCGCTCCAGAGAGCGCAGCAGAGCGGGGTCGTCCGGGCGCAGGCCGAGCGGAACGCCCCAGGCGATCAGGTCGGTGACAGGTACGCGCTCGCGGTAGGCCGCGATCTCGGTGGCAACGTGGTCTGGCGTGCCGATCAGGTAGCGGCCTTCCAGGATCGGTACCACCGGGCTGCCTTCTGGCTGCGACGGCCGCACGGGCGGCTGGCCGCCGGCATCCAGCCATTCCCGATAGAGGCCCGCCCGATAGGCCTCACCCGGCCGGAGCCGTTGCCAGGCCGCAGCCGGATCCTCGGCGCTCGCCGGATCGGTCACGAAAAACGGCCTGTTGACGAGCACCCGATACGAAGCCGGCTCCTCGCCCGCCGCACGCAAGGCCGCCGCCCAGGGATCGTAGGTCTCGCGCCGGTCGCCCTGGGGCATCAGGTCCGTGCGCAGCAACGCTGCTCGTTCGGCCTGCTGAGGGCTCATGGCGCCTAGCCAGATCGGCGGCCCACCGGCTCGGAACGGCGGTGGACCCAGACGCACGCCGTTGAGATCGTGATAACGGCCTTTGAACGTGACCGGCTCGCCACTGAACAGGGCGCGCAGCACCTGCACTCCCTCGACAAAGCGCTCGAGGCGCTGCCGGCGCGGCACGCCGAAGGCGCGGAACTCCTCCTCGCGGTAGCCCATGCCCAGGCCAAGCTCGATCCGGCCGCCGGAAAGCTGGTCGAGCACAGCCACCTGCTCCGCGACCTGTGGTGCGTTGTACAGCGGCAGTTCGAGAATAAATGTGCCGATGCGGACACGCTCGGTGCGGGCAGCGATCGCCGCTGCGATCGTCAGCGGCGCCGGCATGTAGCCGTCGTCCACAAAGTGATGCTCGGTGATCCAGACCGAGTCGAAGCCCAGCTGCTCGGCATAGACGATCTGATCGAGCACGGCACGATAGAACGCCGTCCACGGCATCTGCCACTGCTTCGGGTTGCGAAAGTCATAGGCAAGACCAAACCGCATGGCGCACCTCAGCGGTCATCGTAACGCCTGCGCTGGCCGACTCGATGGGTCGGCCGGCGTTTGGACGCGAGGGATACTTGATAAAGTAGATCGAAATACTTGACTATAGCTTCTTGGCCGGTCAGCATAAGTCGTACGGGTGTAAACGCAACTTCAACGAGTGCTTCATGATGAGTGCTTCATGATGAGTGCTTCAGGGGCGATGCTGCTAATGGACGACCGCAGTTTCGAGCCGGCTGATTCGGCTACGGAACCGCACGTCGGTGCGATCGATCGGCCGCTTGGCCGGCGTGCTGTCGCCCTGTTCATCGCCGTGCTATTTGTGCTCGCAGCGGCGCGAACCGTTGTGGTCGGGTCGTCTAATCAGCCGGACTCGTGTGCCCGGGCAACGACGCAGCACCAGGCTTCCGTGTCCACTTGCGCCAGTGCAGCGCCGGCTTCCAGCAGCCATCACTCGCTGCCCTGAGGTCGCGCCGGCAGCACAGGACGCGACCCCAGCAGTGAGCCTAGTCCATTCACCGCGGCCATGAGATGCTCCCGGGCGGCGACGTACTGTCGCGCCAGCGTTGCCACCTGGTCGTCGGACGCGATCTCGGCCGCGCGTTCTTGCACCACCGCTACCAACGCGTCGGGTATCCCTATCCGCGCCAGCAGCTCGGCTTCGGGGACACCGTGTATCCGGCCGAAAAGGTACGCCGTCTCCAGTCGATCGTGCAGAGGATCGATCCGTCGCAGCGCGTTGTGGTCGCTGATCAGCCCCGTGACGTGGCGGTCGAGCCGGCGCCCGGCCTCGGAGAAGGCTCGATCGGTCCGGCGCAGTTCGATCAGCGCATCGAGCACCGCGCGCCGCCGCGTCAGCTCTCGATAGCCTGCGAAGCTCTGCTCCACGAGCACGTTCTCTGCCGGGAAGCGGGCGTCGATGATCCGGATGGCCGCTTCCGCTGCCGGCGGTCGTGAACCCTCCGCGCCGTTGAGATCGATCGTATCCGGCAGTTGCAGCGACGGCCTCAAGCTTTCCAGCAGGTCGTTCAGCTCTTGATCGAGCGCCTGCATCCGTTCACGCTCCTGCCGTCGGCGCTGAAACCGCTCACGCGTCAGCCGCCAGAGGAAGGCCGCCAGAACGCCGAACAGCAACAAAGCCAGGGCAGCCACGGCGGCAAAGTCGAGCGCACCCGCGCTCACTACTATCCTCATTTTCCCCCCTTCTACTATCACGTACACACCCATGCTCCGCAGTATATGCGGGCGCAACGATGGCACCGGCCGGAGTGGTCACGAGCGCGATGTTGGCGTGTCTCATCAGCCGGTAATCCACCCGGCAACACCGCTGCTTTTCTGTGCTGCCACATGCACAGATCGCCGTCATGGCGCCGTTTCCCTACCACGCACGGTAGGCGCTCCCTGTGCGGCGGGATGATGTGGACACCTGTTGCCAGCGCGAATACTCAATGATGAGCGCGATTCCCCTATCTGGCGAACAGGAAGGAGGGAACCATGAGAGGCAACGCGATGAAGATTAACCGCAATGCCAGGGTCGATGGACCCGACGGCGAGTTTGGCCACGTGCGGCACGTAATCGTCGATCCGG